>NZ_JBXUOV010000038.1:0-41671 GCF_057196585.1 Micromonospora sp. ATLC20 | reverse complement strand
GGCCGGCTCCGGGCCGCGCTGCGGCTGACGTCCCGCGCCGCGCGCCGGTTCGCCCACGTCGCCGGGCACGCGTTCTCGGCCAGCGTCGCCACCGCCGACCCGCAGTCCCGGCCGGTCCCGGCCCGCGCCGCCGGGACCACCACCCGCCGGTACGCCCCGAGCCGCAGCCCCGGGATCCCGGTGCTCGTGGTGGCGAGCGTGATGGCCCTGATCGTCGCGATGCTCGGCGTGGAACGGGTGACCGGCGTCAGCGTGCTGCCGGACCGGATCGTGGCCGGCCTACGCCCGCCACCGAAGAAGTTCCCGGTCCTGCCGGCCAGCCCGCCGACGGACCTGAGCATCGGCAAGCTGAACCTGCGCGCGCCGGTGCACCGGGTCGGCATCGCGCCCGACGGCAGCATCGCGGTGCCGGACGTGGAGCGCGCAGGCGAGGTCGGCTGGTACGACAAGGGCCCCACGCCCGGCCAGTACGGCCCGGCGGTGCTCGTCGGGCACGTCGACACCACCACCGGTCCGGCCGTCTTCCACGGGCTGAAGGACCTCGACGACGGCGACCGGATCGAGGTGACCCGCGAGGACCGCTCGGTGGCGGTGTTCGAGGTGACGTCGATCGAGCGGTACGGCAAGGAGAAGCTGCCGGTGGAGGACGTCTACGGCGACTTCAGCCGGCCCAACCTGCGGCTGATCACCTGCGGCGGGCGCTGGGTGGGCGGCGAGACCGGGTACGCGGACAACCTGGTCGTCTACGCCGCGCTGGTCAAGGCGCGCTGAGCGGGCCGGTCAGGCCGCCTCGGGCTCGGGCTCGCGCAGGTCGAGCCAGTCCGCCCAGCGTGGGTCGGGGGCGCGGTGCCCGAGCACCCGCCAGGCGGCTCCTTTGGGCGCGGCCGGCAGGTGGTGCAGCCGCCAGCCCAGCTCGGCGGGCGTCTTGTCGCCTTTGGTGTGGTTGCACCGCGCGCACGCGGCGACCACGTTCTCCCAGGCGTGCCGGCCGCCCCGGCTGCGCGGGAAGACGTGGTCGATGGTCTCGGCCGGCCCCCGGCAGTACGCGCACCGCCACCCGTCGCGGGCGAACACCGCCCGCCGGGACAACCCGACGTGGGTGCGGTACGGCACCCGGACGTAGCGGGTCAGGCGCACCACCGAGGGCACCGGTAACGCGTTGCGCGCGCTGTGCAGGATGCCCTCGCCGTCGGCGACGCAGACCGCCTTGGCGCTGAGGACGAGGATCGCGGCACGACGCACCGACACGACGCACAGGGGCTCGTAGGTGGCGTTGAGAACGAGTGCACCGGAGCCCGCCGTGGGTCGTATGTCAGGCATCGCGCTCACCCTCCCGGTCCAGTCGTTCCCGCCTCGTCTGCGCCGGACCCGCCCCGCGGACAGCGCGGAACGGCTCCGACGCCGGCCGGATCACCGACGTCCGTTGCGCCAATAGTCCCTGATCGCGCCCCGGATTGCACGTACTAATCCGGGCTACCCCCTCCGGTAGCGACACTTCGCCGAGGTGGCGGTGTCCGCCGCCCGTCACCGGTGCGGTACGAAAGCAGGGTGAACGTCTCCGACCTGATCTCCGCCCTGCTGTCGGCCTTCTCCGACCGGAAGCCGGACTGCCAGGGCAGCAGTTCCTGCGAGTTCCTGTACCGGCTCACCGGCTCCGCCTGGTTCGCCGAGAGCAGCTACTGGGTCCTGCTGAAGCCGCTACGGGTCGCGTTGATCCTGTTGATCGCGGTGGCCGCCCGATGGGCGCTGCACCGGACCATCAACCGGCTGGTGCGGACCACCACCCAGGGCGCGGTGCCGACCATGCTCCGCCCGCTGCGGGAACGCATCCCCAGCGCCACGCTCGACCCGGACCAGTTCGTGCCGGAGCGGCGGCGGCAGCGGGCCGAGGCGATCGGGTCGGTGCTGCGCAGCATGGTCACCGCGTTCGTCTTCGGCATCGCGCTGCTGATGGTGCTCAAGGAGTTCAGCTTCGACCTGGCCCCGCTGCTGGCCAGCGCGGGCATCGCCGGCGTGGCGCTCGGCTTCGGCGCGCAGAGCCTGGTCAAGGACCTGATCGCCGGCCTGTTCATGCTGATCGAGGACCAGTACGGCGTCGGCGACACGGTCGACCTGGGCGAGGCCACAGGCGTGGTCGAGGCGGTCGGGCTGCGGGTCACCACGGTCCGGGACGGCCGGGGCGTGCTCTGGTACATCCGCAACGGCGAGATCGTCCGCGTCGGGAACAAGAGCCAGGGCTGGGCGCTCGTCGTGGTCGACCTGCCGATCGGGTTCGCCGGCACCGAGGATGCCACCGCAGTGCTGCGTACCGCGGCGGCGTCGGTGGCGCTGGACCCGGAGCTGGCGCCGAGCATCGTGGAGCAGCCGGAGGTCCTGGGCGTCGAGCAGATGACTGTCGACGGCGCGGTGATCCGTACCGTCGTCAAGACCACCGCTGACGGGCAGTTCGCGGTCGGGCGTGAGCTGCGCCGCCGCCTCGCGGAGGCGTTGGAGAACTCGGGGATCGTCGCGCAGATCGCGGCTGCCCGGCTGTTCCCCGGCCTCCCGGTCCAGCCGCCGGCGCCGCCCGCCGCCGAGGGTACCGGTACCGGCGGACCCACCTGAGCCGCCGGACGAGCCGGACGATTTCCGGGGTTCCGCACCGCGCGGCCCCTCGGGTATCGTCCGTTCGTTCAGTCGGAGATGCGACGATCGATCCGTTCGCCCTAGCCAGTTGTCAGACGATCGGGCAGAATCCGGTGCACACGCTCCACCGGGGGGCGTGCTCGTGTCCTCGCTGATCGATCGATCTGACGACGGTTCCCGGTCGGGCCATCACAAGTGGTCGACCAGGAACGATGGAGGCGACGGTGTCCGACGCGCGACCCGCCCGGGAGGCCCCGGCCACATTCCGGGACGTCTTCGGTCAGTCGGAGTTCCGCGCCATCTTCGCCGCCAACACCCTCTCCTGGGTGGGTGACTATCTGGCCCGCGCCGCGGTCACCGTGCTCGTGCTGCGCGAGACCGATTCGGTCGCGCTCTCCGCCGCCGCGTTCGCCGCCAGCTACCTTCCCTGGCTGGTGGGCGGCCCGCTGCTCTCCGCGCTCGCCGAGCGGCACCACTACCGCCGGGTCATGGTCGTCTGCGACCTGCTGCGGATGGCGCTGATGGCGCTGGTCGCGATGCCCTGGATGCCGACCTGGTCGATCTTCGCGCTGATCTTCCTGGCCACGCTCGCGAACCCGCCGAGCCAGGCGGCGCGGTCCGCGTTGATGCCGCACATCCTGACCGGGGACCGGCTGGTCGTGGGCCTGGCCGCGTTCACCAGCGCCGGCCAGGCCGCCCAGGTCGTCGGTTACCTGATCGGCGCCACGGTGGCGGCGCTCAACCCGAACACCGCGCTGCTCGTCAACGCCGTGACCTTCGCCGTGTCGGCCGCGATCGTCCGCTTCGGCGTACGCGAGCGGCCACCGGCGATGACCGAGGTGCACCGCAGCCACCTGCTGCGGGAGACCGTCCAGGGCTTCCAGATCGTCTTCGAGCGGCCGGTGCTGCGCGCCATCGCGGTGCTGGTGTTCAGCGCGATGCTCTTCTCGATCGTCCCCGAAGGACTGGCCGCGGGCTGGGCCGCCGACCGGACCGACGGCCGGATGGACGCCGGCACCGCCCAAGGTCTGATCATGGCCGCCGTCCCGGTCGGATACATCCTCGGCGGGCTGACCATCAGCCGGCTCGTCGGCCCGGACCGGCGGCTGACGCTGATGCGACCGTTGATGATCATCGCGCCGGCGACGCTCGTACCCGCGCTGTTCAACCCGCCGCCGGCGGTGGTGGCGCTGCTGGCCGCCGGCTGCGGCTTCGCCGTCGCCGGGCTCGTCCCGGTCGCCAACGGCCTGTTCGTGCAAGCGCTCCCGGAGGGCTTCCGGGCCCGGGCGTTCGGCGTCATGGCCAGCGGCACACAGATCATCCAGGGCGCCGCGGTGCTGGCCACGGGCGCGCTCGCCGAGCGCTTCTCGGTCCCGTCGGTGGTCGGCGTGTGGAGCGCCGCGGGGGTGCTGATCATGTCGGTGGCGGCGCTCGCCTGGCCCCGGCCACAGGTGATCCACGAGGCCGTCGCGGCCGCCCGCGCGGAGTCGGCGGCCGGTGGCGGACCGGCGCACTCCCACGCGCCCGGCCCCGCCTCCGGTGACCGGAACCGGGAGCACGGCCGACGCCGGCACGCGGTGACGTGATCCGCGCCGCCCGGCGGGCGGGCGCGGGTGCCGGGCCGCACCTGGCAGGATGGAAGCGTGACTTCCCCAGGCGAGTCGATGACCCTCTTCGAGGCGATCGGCGGTGAACCGGCCTTCCGCAAGCTGGTGGACGAGTTCTACGCCGGTGTGGCCGACGACCCGCTGCTGCGGCCGATGTACCCGGAGGAGGACCTGGGCCCGGCGGCGGACCGGCTGACCCTGTTCCTCATCCAGTACTGGGGTGGCCCGCACACCTACTCGGAGCAGCGCGGCCACCCGCGGCTGCGGATGCGGCACGCACCGTTCCGGATCGGCGCGGCCGAGCGGGACGCCTGGCTGCACCACATGCGCCGGGCGGTGGACGCGCTGGACCTGCCGCCGCAGCTCGCCACGGCGCTCTGGGACTACCTGGAGCGGGCCGCCTACTTCATGGTGAACGTGATGGAGGACCCGGCCGGCTGAGCCCGGCTCAGAGCAGGGCGCCCTCGTCGTGCAGCCAGTCGACGAACGTCACCGCGACGGCGGCGCCGCAGTCGAGCATCTCGACCAGCAGCGCGTCGTGGGCGCCGGCGCCGAGCGGGACCTGCAACTCGGCGTAGATCGGGAGCTGACCGCGCTCGGTCGGGTCACCGATGTACGCCTTGCAGAAGCGCCGGGTGTGGTTCCACTCGTTCACGACGCGGTAGGCCCGGTCGGCCCAGTCCGGCGGGACCGTCGCGTGCGGGCGGGCCCGCATCACGAGGATCTCGTCCTCGGGGCCCTCCAGCGCGACGAGCACGGCGTGCCGCTCCCACATGGCCAGCAGGTTGCCGTCGCCGTCGGCCAGATAGCGCACGTCGAGCAGGTCGAGCGCGTCGCAGACCCGGCTCAGCGTGACCGGCGCGACGGTGGCCGGCATGTCCGCGAGGGCCGGCCGCTCGGGCGGCGCCACGTCGTCCCCCGGCTGGCGAGGGGTCGGTGGTCCGACCCGGATGGTGTCATCCACTGTGGTCCCGCTTCGAGTCTCCGGCTCCCCGCCAGCGGCGGGACCAGGGCGCCATGACCACCACGGCATCGCTCGCGCACCTCACTCCCCAGCGGATCCGGACGCCTACGGTGCGTTGGATCCGAGGATGGACGGTACCCGGACAGGCGGCCTGAGGCATCCCCCCAACGACCGCCCCAAACCGGAAGGACGACGCGGGGTCATCCGTTCGGATGACCTGGCGTCGGCCTGAGTGCAAGATCGGCGACGGTCCGCGACCAGGCTGCCCCGAACGGTCCGACGAGTCCGACCCATCGACCAGCCGTCCGCACCTGAACGTCGTCCGCGCCGGTGCCGAGGAAACCCATCCGGACCAGCGCCTGCACCAGTCGCTGCGACACCTCCACCGGCGTCCGCGGCGCCTCGTCCGGGGTCACCACCACGGCGACGTGGTCCAGCAGCGCGTCCCGCAGCACCCGCTGCCCGACCGCGCGGCCCGCCACGCCGTGTGTGGCCGCCTCGCGCAGCGTCCCGGCCGCCGCCTCCGCGATCCGGCGCAGCTCGGCGCCGGGCAGCGCCTCCACCGCCCGGCTCGCCGCCGGCGGGAGCTGCCACCGCCAGCCGTCGTCCCGGCGTACCGGAAGCGCCTCGCCCTCGGCGGAGAGTTCGGCCAGCAGCTCCCCCGCGGCGACCGTGACGTCACCGGGGGCGGTGCCGGGCACGGTACGGACCACGAGCACGCCCCACGGCAGCCGCGCCCAGAGGGCGGTACGGCCCGCGCCCGGCACCGGTCGCAGCCGCACCAGTGTGGCCGGGTCGAGCCGGACCAGCCGGGCCAGGAAGGCCCCGGCGTCGGCCGTTCCGGTCAACCCGTGCCCGGTCATCCGCTCAGCCCCGGCGCGTAGCGGAGCAGGAACGCCCGCTCCTCCGGCGAGATCCGGCGCGGGCGCTGCGCCGTCAGGTCGAACGGCACCAGCAGCGACCGGGCGGTGCCGGCCAGCGTGTCGCCGTCGTACAGCTCGTACGCGACCGAGAAGGAGGCGGCCCTGATCTGATCCACCCACAGCTCGATCCGTACCGTCGGGGCGGCCTCCGCGCTGGCCCGGCCGAGCGCGTAGTCGACCGGGCGCAGGTAGTCGACCTCGTGCCGGCGGATGACCACCCCGTCGGCGAACGAGCCCACTCCCCACGCCCGGCCGCCGGCGAACATCATCGCCACCCGGGCCTCCTCGTAGAGCGTGAGGAAGCGGGCGTTGTTGACGTGGCCGTACGCGTCCAGGTCGGACCAGCGCAGCGCGCAGTGGTAGACGAAGCGGTCAGTCACGGGTGAGCTTGCGGTAGGTCACCCGGTGCGGACGGGCCGCCTCGGCGCCGAGCCGGTCGACCTTGTTCTTCTCGTACGCCTCGAAGTTGCCCTCGAACCAGAACCACTTGGCCGGGTTCTGGTCGTCGCCCTCCCAGGCCAGGATGTGCGTGGCGACCCGGTCCAGGAACATCCGGTCGTGGGAGATGACCACGGCGCAGCCGGGGAACTCCAGCAGCGCGTTCTCCAGGCTGGACAGCGTCTCCACGTCCAGGTCGTTCGTCGGCTCGTCGAGCAGGATCACGTTGCCGCCGATCTTCAGCGTCAGCGCCAGGTTGAGCCGGTTGCGCTCGCCGCCGGAGAGCACCTTCGTCGGCTTCTGCTGGTCCGGCCCCTTGAAGCCGAACGCGGCGATGTACGCCCGCGACGGCATCTCGACCTTGCCCACCATGAGGTGGTCCAGCCCGTCGGAGACGACCTCCCAGACGGTCTTGTCACCGTCCAGGCCCTGCCGGTTCTGGTCGACGTACGACAGCGAGACGGTCTCGCCGACCCGGACCGAGCCGCTGGTCGGCTGCTCCAGACCGACGATGGTCTTGAACAGCGTGGTCTTGCCGACGCCGTTCGGGCCGATGATGCCGACGATGCCGTTGCGGGGCAGCGAGAACGACAGGTCGTCGATCAGCACCCGGTCACCGAACGCCTTGGTCAGGTTCTGCGCCTCGATGACCGTGTTGCCCAGGCGCGGGCCCGGCGGGATCTGGATCTCCTCGAAGTCCAGCTTCCGGGTCTTCTCCGCCTCGGCGGCCATCTCGTCGTAGCGGTCCAGCCGGGCCTTGGACTTGGTCTGCCGCGCCTTGGCGTTCGAGCGGACCCACTCCAGCTCCTCGGAGAGGCGCTTCTTCATCTTGGCGTCGCGGCGTCCCTCGACGGACAGCCGGGCGGCCTTCTTCTCCAGGTAGGTGGAGTAGTTGCCCTCGTACGGGTAGGCCCGGCCGCGGTCCAGCTCCAGGATCCAGTTGGCCACGTTGTCCAGGAAGTACCGGTCGTGGGTGATCGCCAGGACGGTGCCGGCGTACTTGGCCAGGTGCTGCTCCAGCCACTGCACGCTCTCCGCGTCCAGGTGGTTGGTGGGCTCGTCGAGCAGCAGCAGGTCCGGCGCCTCCAGCAGCAGCTTGCACAGCGCCACCCGGCGGCGCTCACCACCGGAGAGCTTGGTGACGTCGGCGTCCGGCGGCGGGCAGCGCAGCGCGTCCATCGCGAGTTCGAGCTTGGAGTCGATGTCCCACGCGTCGGAGGCGTCCAGCTCCTCCTGGAGCTTGCCCATCTCCTCCATCAGCTCGTCGGAGTAGTCCGTGGCCATCTGCTCGGCGATCTTGTTGAACCGCTCCAGCTTGGCCTTGGTCTCGGCGACCGCCTCCTCGACGTTGCCGAGGACCGTCTTGGCGTCGTTGAGCGGCGGCTCCTGCGCGAGCATGCCGACGGAGTAGCCGGGCATGAGCCGGGCCTCGCCGTTGCTCGGCCGGTCCAGCCCTGCCATGATCTTGAGGAGGCTGGACTTACCGGCGCCGTTCGGACCGACCACCCCGATCTTGACACCCGGCAGGAAGTTCAGCGTCACGTTGTCGAGCACGACCTTGTCGCCGTGCGCCTTGCGCGCCTTGTCCAGGACGTAGATGAACTGGGCCACGGTGCGGGCTACCTCCGTCGGGTTGCGATCGCGGGCTTGTCGGGTGCGGGGCGCGGGCGTCGATCTCCGCCTGCCGCCGCCGGCCGGGAGCCGGCCGCGCGCACGCCGTCGTCAATCCTGACAGGTACGGACCGCCACGCCCACATCACCCCACCCCAGGGGTACGGCGGGGTGCCGCGTTGCCAGCGCAGGTATGACTGAATAGCCTTGACGTATGACCAAGAAGATCGCCGTGAGCCTTCCGGACGATGTCGCGGAGCGGCTGGCCAAGGAGCCGAATGTGTCCGCCTTCGTGGCACGTGCCGTGCGCCGTCAGATGGCCGGCGAACAGACGCGGGTGGTGCTCGCTCGCGCCGGTGTCACGATCGCCGAGGAGGACGTGGACCGGGCCCACGCGGAGATGCAGCAACTCGCCGCGAGCATCACGCCCGAGCTGCGCGAGCAGGCCACCAAGCTCCAGTCGGAGGTCCTTGCGGCCAGGGCGAAGGCACGCCGGTGACGCAGTTCGGCCTGGCGCTCGACACGGCCGCACTGCTGGCCTACGCCTCGGGCGCCAAGGACGTCGGCGCGAGGATCGCCGAGGCTGCCGACTACGCGCGTGACGTGCTGGTGCCCGCCCTCTGCCTGGCGCACGCGCATCAGCAGGCCACGGCCGCGCAGTGGGAGCTTCTCGAATTGCTGGCCGCGCTGCCGCAAGTACAGATCACCCCGGTGGAACCGGACATGTGTGCGTATCTCGGCGGCTGGTCGCGCCGGATGACCGGCCGGATGGACCTCGCGCAGCTGGCCATGGAGGCAGCCGCCAACCCGCTCGTGCCGATCGTGACGGACCGGCGGGAACTGCTCGGTGAGGTGCTCCCCAAGGAGTGGCCGATCATCGACCTCTGAGCCGCCGGTGTCGACAAGATCACGCGGTGGGTTCGGCGGTTCTGGGACGGGTAGGTAACTCCGGCACGGGGGATCAGACGCCGCAGCTACGCTCAGTACGCTCATCGCGGTGGACCCGTCAGTACCCGGAGGTGGCCGATCGTGACCGTCCGTAGCTCCTTTGTCGTAGTGGCCAATCGTCTGCCGGTCGACGAGGTGAGCACACCCGAGGGACGGCAGTGGCGGCGCAGCCCCGGCGGGCTGGTGACCGCGCTGCACCCGGTGCTCGCCGAGCACCAGGGCACCTGGGTGGGGTGGGCCGGCGGCACCGGCGCCGCGCCCGAGCCGTTCGACCTGGAGGGCATCCGGCTGCACCCGGTGCCGCTGAGCGCCGAGGAACTGGAGCGCTACTACGAGGGCCAGTCGAACGCGACGATCTGGCCGCTCTACCACGACGCGGTGGAGACGCCCGCATACAAGCGGCGCTGGCGCGAGGCGTACCGATTGGTGAACGCCCGGTTCGCGGAGGCCGCGGCGGACGTGGCGGCCGAGGGCGCGACGGTCTGGGTCCAGGACTACCAGCTCCAGCTCGTGCCGGCGATGCTCCGCGAGTTGCGGCCGGACCTGCGGATCGGCTTCTTCCTGCACATCCCGTTCCCGCCGATCGAGCTGTTCATGCAGATGCCGTTCCGCACCGAGATCCTGCGTGGACTGCTCGGCGCGGACCTGGTCGGCTTCCAGCAGCGGCTGGCGGCGCAGAACTTCGTCCGCCTGGCCCGCCACCTGCTCGGCCTGCGCTACGAGGGCCAGATGATCCAGGTCGACGGCCGGCAGGTGAAGGCGGGCGCGTTCCCCATCTCGATCGACACCAAGGAGATGGAGCGGCTGGCCGAGGACCCGGCGATCCAGGCCCGGGCCAAGCAGATCCGCGAGGAGCTGGGCAACCCGAAGACGATCATCCTGGGCGTCGACCGGCTCGACTACACCAAGGGCATCGAACTCCGGCTGAAGGCCTTCCGCGAACTCCTCGCTGACGGAAAGTTGACAGTTCCGGACGCGGTTATGGTGCAGGTCGCCACGCCCAGCCGTGAGCGTGTGGAGCACTACCAGGCACTTCGGGTGAAGGTGGAACGCGAGGTTGGCCGGATCAATGGTGAATTCGGCCGGGTCGGCGTGCCTGCAGTGCATTATCTGCATCAGTCGTACAGTCGCTCCGAACTGGCCGCGATGTACGTCGCGGCCGACGTGATGATGGTGACCCCGCTGCGAGACGGAATGAATCTGGTGGCCAAGGAGTACGTCGCATCGCGCGCCGACCAGGGCGGCGCGCTCGTGCTCAGTGAGTTCGCCGGCGCCGCGACAGAGCTGCGCCAGGCGTTCCTGTGTAATCCGCACGACCCGGACGCGGTGAAGGACGCGTTGCTGCGGGCCGTGCATGTCGAAAAGCCCGAAGCCCGCCGCCGGATGCGCGTCATGCAGCGCCATCTGCGCAGCCACGACGTGGGCCACTGGGCCAAGTCGTTCCTCAGCGAGCTCGGCGTCCCCGATACGGAGGCTGCGTGACCTCGCCCGCCCCCGCCGCCGCCCACGGCGGCGTGCTGGATCCCGAACTGCGTGCCGCCATCGGCCGTATCGCCCGGGTTCCGCAACTCCTGGTCGCCTGCGACTACGACGGCACACTGGCGCCGATCGTCGAGGACCCCAGCAAGGCGGTGCCGCTGCCCGAGTCGGTGGCGGCCGTACGCGCGCTCGCCGCTCTGCCGCAGACGAGCGTCGCCGTCGTCTCCGGCCGGGCGCTGCGCGACCTGGCCACACTCTCCCGGCTGCCGAGCGAGGTGCACCTGGTCGGCAGCCACGGCTCGGAGTTCGACATCGGCTTCGTCGAGCGGCTCACCCCCGAGCTGATCGCGGTCCGGCACCGGCTCCGCGAGGCGCTGCGCGAGATCGCCGCCGAGCACCCCGGCATCCGCCTGGAACGCAAGCCGGCCAGCGTGGCCGTGCACACCCGCGGCGTCGACCCGCACGTCGCCGCCCGGGCCGTCGAGGCGGTCCGCAACGGCCCCGCGACCTGGGAGGGCGTGACAGTCACCCAGGGCAAGGAGGTCATCGAGCTGTCGGTGGTCGTGACCAACAAGGGCACCGCCGTCGACCAGCTCCGTACCCAGCTCGCCGCCAGCGCGGTGCTGTTCATCGGCGACGACGTCACCGACGAGAACGCCTTCGGCAACCTGACCGGGCCGGACGTCGGCATCAAGATCGGTCCCGGGGAGACGCGGGCCGACTACCGGGTGGCCGAGCCGATCGAGGCGGCCCGCGCGCTGGGTCTGCTGCTGGAGACGCGGCGGCACTGGCTGTTCGGCGAGCGGGCGGTGCCGATCGAGCGGCACTCGATGCTCGCTAACGGCCGTACCGTCGCGCTCGTCACGCCGGAAGCCAAGATCACCTGGTTGTGCCACCCGAAGCCGGACTCGGCGGCGATCTTCGCCGACCTGGTCGGCGGCAGCCCGGCCGGGCACTTCACGGTCGGCCCGGAGCGGGGCGGCATCCCGCTGGGCCAGCGCTACCGCAGCAACACGATGACCGTCGAGACCCGCTGGTCCGGCCTGACCGTGACCGACTGGCTCGACCTTCCGGTACGGGAGACCACGCCGGACGACCCGGCAGTGGTCAGCGGCGACTCGACACTGGTCCGGGTGCTCAGCGGCACCGGGCGGGCCCGGGTCGAGTTCGCGCCGCGCCCCGAGTTCGGTCAGGTGGCGGTGCAGCTCCAGCCGCTCGACGACGGGCTGCTGGTGCTCGGCTCCAACGAGCCGGTCGCGCTGCACTCTCCCGGCGTCGAGTGGGAGGTCACGAACGACGCCGGGTACGAGACCGCGAAGGCGGTGGTCGACCTGTCGGCGGCCGGCGGCCAGGTGGTGCTGGAGCTGCGCTTCGGCACGCAGAGCCTGGAGCCGCACCGGCTGCCGCTGCACGAGCGGCAGACCGCCGCCGAGCAGCCCTGGAAGGACTGGGTGGCCTCACTGCGGCTGCCCGCCACCGCCCGGGACCTGGTCGCCCGCAGCGCGCTGACGCTGCGCGGCCTCTGCCACGAACCGACCGGCTCGATCCTCGCCGCGGCCACCACGTCGCTGCCCGAGGAGCTGGGCGGTGTCCGCAACTGGGACTACCGCTACTGCTGGCTGCGGGACGCGGCGATGACCGCCCGCGCGCTTGTCGACCTCGGCTCGACCGAGGAGGCCGAAGGGCTGCTGCGCTGGATCGACGGCGTGGTCGAGCGCACCGGCGGGCACCCGGAACGGCTGCACCCGCTCTACACGGTGGACGGCTTCGAGCTGGGCGCCGAGGCGGTCATCGACACGCTGCCCGGCTACGCCGGCTCCCGGCCGGTACGCGTCGGCAACCTCGCCAACCACCAGCTTCAGCTCGACGTCTTCGGCCCGGTCGCGGACCTGATCGCGGCGGTGGCCGACGCCCGGGGCTCGATCCGCGACGACGAGTGGCGGGTGCTGGAGAATATGGTCGAGGCGGTACGCCGCCGCTGGCACGAGCCCGACCACGGCATCTGGGAGGCCCGCCTCCCCCCGCGGCACCACGTCTTCTCCAAGGTCATGCTCTGGATGACGGTGGACCGCGCGCTGCACGTCGTCCGCCGCCACGGCGGCGAGGACCGGCCCGAGTGGGTCGAGCTGCGCGACCGGATCGCCTCGAACGTGCTGGAGCACGGCTGGCACCCGGAGGCCGAGGCCTACAGCGTCGCCTACGGGTACGAGGAGATGGACGCCTCGTCGCTGTGGATCGGCATCTCCGGGCTGCTCGCCGGCGACGACCCGCGCTTCCTCTCCACCGTGCTCAAGATCGAGGCGGAGCTGCGCAGCGGTCCGGTCGTCTACCGGTACCACTGGGACGACGGCCTGCCCGGCCGGGAGGGCGGCTTCCACATCTGCACGTCGTGGCTGATCGAGGCGTACCTGCGCACCGGCCGCCGCAGCGACGCCGAGGAGCTGTTCACCCAGATGGTCGACACGGCCGGTCCGACCGGGCTGCTGCCGGAGCAGTACGACCCGCTGGCCGAGCGCGGGCTGGGCAACCACCCGCAGGCGTACAGCCACCTCGGCCTGATCCGCTGCGCCCTGCTGCTCGACAACATGCTCAAGCAGTGACCCGACCGGGGCGGGGGACTGACGTCCCCCGTCCCCGGCCCGGCGATCTTGCACTTACCGCCCCGACATAAGGGCCATAACGGGCGCCTGGTGGGCACCAAGTGCAAGATCGACGAGGTCAGGCCGAGGTCAGGCCGAGGTCAGGCGCGCGTCGGGGCGTCGGGGGTCAGGGCGTGGACCACGTCGCCGAGCACCACGATCGCGGGTGGACGCAGGGCGGCGGTCTCGACGTCCTGCGCGACCGCGCCCAGTGTGGATCGCAGCATCCGCTGGGCGGCTGTGGTGCCCTCCTGGATCACCGCGGCGGGAGTCTCCGCCGGCTTGCCGTGCGCGATCAGCGTGGCGCTGATCGCGGCGAGGTTCTTCAGGCCCATCAGGATCACGAGCGTGCCGCGCAGCCCGGCGAGGGCGTCCCAGCGCACCAGCGACGCGGGCGCGTCGGGCGCGAGGTGCCCGGACACCACAGTGAACTCGTGCGCCACGCCCCGGTGCGTCACCGGCACGCCGGCCACCTCGGGCACCGCGATCGCGCTCGTCACACCGGGCACGACTGTCACCGGCACACCCGCCTCGGCGCAGGCCAGCAGTTCCTCGCCGCCACGGCCGAAGACGTACGGGTCGCCGCCCTTGAGCCGTACCACCACCTTGCCGGCCCGCGCCCGGTCCACCAGGATCCGGTTGATCTCCTCCTGGGCACGCGACGGCCCGTACGGGATCTTGGAGGCGTCGACCAGCTCGACGTCCGGCCGCAGTTCGTCCAGGAGCAGGCCGGGCACGAGCCGGTCGGCGACGACCACCTCGGCCTCGGTGAGCAGCCGCCACCCCTTCACGGTGATCAGCTCCGGGTCGCCCGGCCCGGATCCGACGAGTGCGACGCGCCCGCCGGTGTTAACAGGGGGCCCCTCCTCTACCGCAGGGGTTAAAAGGGGGCCCCTCCTTCCGAGCAGGGCGCGGATGGCGTCGCGGACGCCCATCGCTCGGCGGGGGTCGCCACCGCCGAGTACCGCCACGGTGACCGGGCCGTGCCGGGTCACCGCCGGGGTCCACGCGCTCGCCGCCGTCCGGTCGTCGGCGCGTACGCAGAAGATCCGCCGCTCGGCCGCTGCCGCGCTGACCGCGGCGGCGGCGGCCCGGTCGTCGACAGCCACCTGGACCAGCCACGCGCCGTCCAGGTCGTCGGGGGCGAACCGGCGCGGCTCCCAGTGCAGCCGCCCGGCGTCGACGTGCGCGCGCAGCGCCGGGGTCAGCTCGGGCGACACCAGCAGCACGTCCGCGCCGGCGTCGAGCAGCGCGGGGACCCGCCGGGTGGCGACCGCTCCCCCGCCCACGACCACCACGCGCCGCCCGCCCAGCCGCAACCCCAGCGGGTACGGGCTGGGCGGCGTCGGCCCGGCCGGCTCGGTCACTTCTCCGCCACCCCGGCGGAGTCGAACGTGGCGACCTCGTGCAGTACCCGGACCGCGCCGGTGACCACCGGCAGGGCGAGCAGCGCCCCGGTGCCCTCGCCGAGCCGCAGTCCCAGGTCGATCAGCGGTTCCAGGCCGAGGTGCCGCAGTGCCGCCGTGGCGCCCGGCTCGGCGCTGCGGTGCCCGGCGACCATGGCGCCCACCGCGTCCGGCGCGAACGCGGCGGCGGCGACCGCGGCGCTGACGGCGATCACGCCGTCGAGCAGCACCGGCACGCGGCGCGCGGCGGCGCCGAGGATCAGGCCGGTCAGCGCGGCGTGCTCCAGCCCGCCGACGGTCGCCAGCACGCCCAGCGGGTCGGCCGGGTCGGGCTCGTGCCGGGCCAGCGCGGCCCGCACCACAGCCACCTTGCGGGCGTACGTCTCGTCGTCGACCCCGGTGCCCCGCCCGGTGGCCGCCTCGGCGTCCACGCCGGAGAACGCGGCGATGAGCGTGGCGGACGGGGTGGTGTTGCCGATGCCCATGTCGCCGGTGAGCAGGATGCCCGCCCCGGCGTCGATCAGCTCGCCGGCGACCCGGATGCCGGTCTCGACGGCGGTACGGGCCTCGTCCCGGGTGAGCGCCGCGGTGACAGTCATGTCGCGGGTGCCGGGGCGGACGTTCGCGGACACCAGGCGCGGGCCGGCCGGATCGGCGGATTCGGCGCCGGGGATCGGGGTGGCCACGCCGACGTCCACCACCGTGACCGAGGCGCCGGCCTGGCGGGCGAACGCGTTCACGACCGCGCCGCCGGCCAGGAAGTTGGCGATCATCTGGGCGGTGACCTCCTGCGGCCACGGGGTCACGCCCTGGGCGTGCACGCCGTGGTCACCGGCGAAGATCGCCACCGCGGCCGGCTCGGGCAGCGGCGGCGGGCAGGCGCCGGCCAGCCCGGCGAGGCGTACCGAGAGCGGCTCCAGGGCGCCGAGCGAGCCGGCGGGCTTGGTCAGCCGCCCCTGCAACTCGCGGGCCGCCGCCATGGCGTCCTCGTCCAGCGGCCGGATCGCCGCGACTGTGGACTCCAGCATCATGCCTCCAGGATCCGTGCCAGCGTCTCGATGAACGCGTCGGTGGTGCCCCGGTCGCGTACGGCGATCCGGAGCCAGTCCGGGCCGAGCCCGGGGAACGTGTCGCCCCGGCGTACCGCCCAGCCGTGCGCGCGCAGCCGCTCGCGTACGTCGGCGGCGCCGGCCACGTGGATCAGGACGAAGGCGGCGGCGGGGCGGCCCGCCACGCGTACCCCCGGCAGGCCGGACAGGCGGGCCACCAGGTGGTCGCGGTCGGCGGCGAGTTCGGCGGCGATGGCGCGTTCGGCGGCGACGGCAGCCGGCGCGGCGCAGGCGGTGGCGGCGGCGAGCGCCGGGGTGGAGACCGCCCAGAGCGGCTGCGCGGCGGCGAACCGGGCCAGCAGCGCGGCGTCGCCGAGCAGGTAGCCGATCCGCAGCCCGGCCAGGCCCCAGGTCTTGGTGAGGCTGCGCACCACCACGAGGCCGGGGAGGTCGCGGCGAGCGGCGAGCGACTCGGGCTCGCCGTCGACGCCGGGTGCGGCGGTGGTGTCGGCGAACGCCTCGTCGACCACGAGTACCCGGCCGGGGCGGGCCAGCGCGGCGATGGTGTCGGCCGGGTGCAGCACCGAGGTCGGGTTCGTGGGGTTGCCGATCATGACGAGGTCGGCGTCGCCGGGGACGCGGGCCGGGTCCAGGCGGAAGCCGTCGGCCGGGTCGAGCAGCACCCGGTCCACCCGGTGCCCGGCGGCCCGCAGCGCGGCCTCCGGCTCGGTGAACTGCGGGTGCACCACCACGGGGTGGCGGACGCCGGACAGCGCGCGGGCGATCAGGACGAATCCCTCGGCGGCGCCGGCGGTGAGGAGTACCTCTTCCGGGGGTCGCCCGTGCCGGTGAGCGACGGCGGCGCGGGCCGGCGCCGGGTCCGGGTACGCGGCCAGGTCGCCCAGCGCGGCGGTGATCGGGTCGGCCAGCCAGTCCGGCATCGGGGCGCGGCGCACGTTCACGGCCAGGTCCACCAGGCCGGGCGTGGCCTCGGCGTCCCCGTGGTGGCCCAGGTCGGGCTCGTCGAGCGCGGCGGCGCTCCCGGTCGGTGCTGCGGGCATGTCCGCGATCCTGCCGGGTAGCCGCCGCCCGGGACAGCGCATCCCGGCGTGGGTCGCGTCACGGTCCGCCGGTTTATGAGTTCTTCTCATTTCCGAATCGGAAATGTCATAGCTTGACCCCGTGAGCAGTCGTCCCCTTGCTTCCGCTGGCCGTCTCGTTCCCCTTCTCCGCGCCGGGCTGATCGCCGGCATCGTGGTCGCCGCCGCCCTGTACCCGCTGGTCGCCGTCACCGGCATCGGGGCCAAGGCCACCGCGCACGCGATCGAACAGAAGACGAACATCCTCAAGACCGCGTTGCCGGCCGAGACCTCGTACGTCTACGCGCCCGACGGCAAGACGGTGCTGACGATGTTCTACGAGGAGTACCGGCAGTACACCAAGATCGAGAACATGTCGCCGAACATCCAGCAGGCGATCGTCGCCGCCGAGGACAACCGCTTCTACCAGCACCACGGCGTCGACCCGAAGGGCGTGGCGCGCGCTTTCGTCTCCAACGCCCGATCCGGCGGCGTATCCCAGGGCGCCTCGACGATCACCATGCAGTACGTGCGGATGGCGCTGCGGGACAGCGCGACCACGCCCAAGGAGGTCCAGGAGGCGACCCAGCAGACAAGCCTGCGCAAGGTCAAGGAGATGCGCATGGCGCTGGACATCGAGAAGCACCTGAGCAAAGAGCAGATCATGGAGCGCTACCTCAACTCGGCCTACTTCGGTCACCGGGCGTACGGGATCTACGCCGCCTCGCAGATCTTCTTCTCCAAGACGCCGGCCACGCTCACCCCGGTCGAGGCGGCCACGCTGGCCGGGCTGGTGAAGTCGCCGTCGGAGTACGACCCGATCACCTCCGACCAGAAGGAGGCCACCGGCCGGCGCAACTACGTGCTGGACAACATGTCCCGCCTCGGCTACCTGTCGCCCGACGCCGCCGCCGCGGCGAAGGGCCAGCCGATCAAGCTGAAGCTGACCGACCCGCCCAACGACTGCGCCGCCATCGACGGCGGCCACCGCAGCTGGGGCTTCTACTGCGACTACCTGAAGAACTGGTGGAGTTCCCAGCCCGCGTTCGGCGAGAACCGGCTGGAACGGATGGACAAGCTGCGCCGTGGCGGCTACCGGATCGTGCTCGCGCTCGACCCGAAGACCCAGGCGGCGGCGGAGAAGAACGTGGGTGCCAAGGACAACACCGGCAGCCCGTTCGCCAACGGCATCGTGGTCGCCGAGCCCGGCACCGGGCGGATCAAGGCGATGGCGGTGAACCGGAACTACTCGCTCGACCTGGCCGAGAACCCGAACAGCTCGAACCCGGAGGCCGGGCCGAAGGTCAAGGCGAACTACCCGAACACGGTGGCGCCGCTGCTCGGCGGCGGGACGCTACCGGGCTACCAGGCCGGTTCGACGTTCAAGATGTTCCCGATGCTCGCCGCGCTCAACGCCGGGATGCCGTTGTCCACCGCGTACGACTCGCCGTACACGTACAAGTCGGCCGTCTACGACGGGTGGGCGCCGTCCAACGCCAGCGGCGCGATGACCGGCCGGCAGACCATGTGGTCCGGGTTCGGCAAGTCGGTGAACACCTACTTCGTCCAACTGGAGGAGAAGATCGGCGCGGACGCCGGGGTGCGCCTGGCCGAGCAACTGGGGCTGCGCTGGCGTACCGACGTGGACAAGGAACAGGCGTCGCCGGGCAAGGCGAAGAAGTGGGGCGCGTTCACGCTCGGCGTCTCCGACGCCACCCCGCTGGAGATGGCGAACGCGTACGCCGCCATCGCCGCCGACGGGCGCTACTGCGAGGCCATCCCGGTCAACGCGATCATGAACCGGGACGGCACGCCGGCCACGTACACCACGCCGGGCGGGGTGCAACGGGAGGTGGCCAAGCCGCGGTGCCGGCAGGTGGTGAACGCCGACGCGGCCCGCGCCGCCACCGACGCGGCGCGCTGCCCCACCGGCGACACCCCGGCCAAGGGAAGCTGCGGCGGCTGGTCGACAGCCGACAGCGTCCGGGGTACGGTCGGCCGCCCGGTCGCCGGCAAGACGGGTACGACGGACAGCACCCGGTCGGCGTGGTTCGTCGGCTACACGCCGGAGCTGGCGGCGGCGAGCTTCATCGCCGACCCGGACAATCCGTTCAACGCGGTGGGCGACGGGCAGTCGCAGATCCCGGTGAACGCGGTGGCGCAGACCCTGCGGGACTCCCTGAAGGGCCAGCCCACCCGCCAGTTCACCCCACCCTCGGACCGGATAGTCGGCTGACCCGCCCTGATCCGCCCGGGGGTGCGCCCGGGTAGTTGATCAAGGAGTTTGCGTCACGGATCGCCCGATCCGCAGACGCGAACTCCTTGATCGACGTCGGGAGGAGGTTGGGCGCAGGGGGTGGTCAGCGGAGGTCGGCGGCTACGAAGGACCACAGCTCCAGGTCGACCCGGGCGCCCCTGACGAAACCGGCGTTGCGCAGCAGGCCCTCGTAACTGAAGCCGGCCTTCTCGGCGACCCGCCGAGACGCCACGTTGCCGGCCGCCACCCGCAGCTCCACCCGCTGGAACCCGTGCTCCAGGATCAGCGCGATGGCCACCGCGTCCACCGCCTCGACCGCCAGGCCGTAGCCCCGGGCGTGCGGCGCGATCGCGTACGACAACTCGGTGAGCCGGGCGCCCCAGTCGGTACGGCGGGCCCAGAGCGAGCCGACCACCCGCTGGTCCTCCCGGCGGACCACCGCCCAGTGGTCGCCGTCGCCGCTGTCCCGCCGCTGCCGGGCCAGCTCGGTGCACCACGCCCGCCCGTCGATCTGCCCGGACGCATCGGCCAGCGGCAGCCAGCGCTGCGTCTGCCGGTCGGCGAACACCTCGTCCATCGCCTCCGCGTCGGCGGCGACGAGGTGCCGCACCTCGATGCGCGGGGTGGAGACGGTCAGTGCCGGGAAACGGCGTACCGCCACCTGCCCGATCACGCCGACGCCCCCACCGGTGCCAGCGCGGCGGCCACCAGCCGGGCCGCGATGTCCGGATGCGCGGCCCAGTGCGGCACGAGCTGCGAGGCGTGCACCGCCTGCCGGACGAAGCCCTCCGGATTGCCACCCTCCCAGCGCCAGGCCGGCCGGTCACCGGCGCGCGGCGTGAGCACTGCGGCGTGCTGCTTGTGCCCGGTCACCGTGGCACCGGCCGCCGCCACCACGCTGTCGGTGACGGCGGTGGCCGTGCGGTAGCCGACCACCAGGCCGTCCCGGACCGTGCCGACCGCGTCGAGCACCCCGCACATGGGCAGGCCGTCCAGCTCGCGGGCCAGCCACAGCAGGCCCGCGCCCTCGGCGATCACCGGGCGGCCCGAACGGGCCAGCTCGGCCACCGCGATGCACAGGCGGCGGTTGGCGGAGAGCTGCTCCGCGTACGTCTCGGGCAGCCCGCCGCCGACGACGAGCGCGCGGGCCCCGGCGGGCAGCGCCTCGTCGCGCAACGGGTCGAGCGTGACCACGTCGGCCCCGGCGGCGCGCAGCAGCTCGGCGGTCTCCGGGTGGCTGTAGGCGCCGGCCGGACCGCCGGCCAGCGCGACCACCGGGCGCTCCCCCGACGGCTGCGGGGCGTCGGCCGGCTCCGGCGACCACGGCTCGACGGTGAGCGCGGGGGCGGAGCGGGCCAGCGCCAGCAGCCGGTCGAGGTCGACGGTGGCGGCCACCGCCTCACCGAGCCGGCGTACGCCGCGTTCGGCGTCCGCGTCGGCGCGCACCACGGGCCCGGTGCCGTACCGGCGGGCGGGCAGCACCGGGGGCAGTTCGTGCCGGCGCAGCGCCCCGTAGACCGGCACGCCCACGTCGTCGAGCGCCTCACGCAGCAGCGCCTCGTGCCGGGGCGAGGCCACCCGGTTGAGGATCACGCCGCCCAGCCACAGCTCGTCGTCGTACGCCCGGAAACCGTGCACCAGCGCGGCCACCGACTGGCCCATCGCTGCCACGTCCACCACGAGCACCACCGGGCTGCGCAGCGCGGTGGCGACTGCCGCCGTGGACTCGCTCTCGGGTCGTCCGGCGACCGAGTCGTAGAGGCCCATCGTGCCCTGCACCAGCGCGAACCCGGCGCCATCAGCGCCGTACGCGAAGAGGGGGGCGATCCGCTCCGGGCCGACCAGTCTCGGATCAAGCGTGCGCCCGGCGCGCCCGGCGGCGAGCCCCAGATACGCCGCGTCCACCTGGTCCGGCCCGACCTTGAACCCGGCCACCGGGATCCCCCGGTCGGTGAGCGCCGCGAGCAGGCCGAGGGAGACGGCGCCGGTGCCGTGCCCCGAGGAGGGCGCACTCAGCACGACGCGCGGCACGTCGGTCATCATCGACTCCTGATGTGGGTGGTTTCCGCCCGCGTGACCATACCCGTCCGGCCCGGCGCGCGAGAGCCGCGCACACCGCCGTTTCTGCCTGGCAGCGGCGAGTGGCATCGCTCATACGGGTAGCCTTGGCCAACGTGTACCGGTTCCTGCTGACCCCGCGCTGGCTCGGCTACCTCGCGCTCACGCTCGTCGCCGCCACGGTGATGGTGTTCCTGGGCAACTGGCAGCTGGACCGCTACCGGGGGCGCACGGCCGTCAACGAGCGCATCGACGCCGGGGCCACCATGACACCCGCGCCGTTGCGCGACGCGCTCCCCGCGCCCAGCGACGGCGACGTCGGTCCCGCGCCGTCCGAGGAACTCACCTGGAGCCGGGTCACCGCCACCGGCCGGTACGACAGCGCGAACACCGTCCTGATCCGCGGCCGGACCCTCGACCGGACGGTCGGCTTCGAGGTGCTCACCCCGCTGGTGCTGACCGACGGCACCGCGGTGCTCGTCGACCGGGGCTGGATCCCGCCCGTGCCGGGCGCCGGCGCGACAGTCCAGCCGGAGGTGCCGGCGGCGCCGACCGGCGAGGTGACAGTGACCGGCCGGGTCGTCGGCAGCGAGAGCGGCGGCGGCGCGGTCAGCCGGCGCGACGGCAAGCTGGAGGCCCGGCGCATCGACATCCCCCGCCTGGCCGATCAGCTCCCCTACCCGGTGACCGGCGGCTACGTGCTGCTCGACGGGCAGACGCCGGCGGCCGACCCGGCCTTCCAGGCGGTCCAGATCGGGCACACGAACAACTGGCAGAACTTCGGCTACGTGTGGCAGTGGTGGATCTTCGCGGTGATGAGCCTGTTCGGCTACGGCTGGGTGGCGCGCCGGGAGGCCCGCCGCCGGGCCGGGCTGGACACCCCGGGTGAGCCGGTGGACCGCGCCGCCGAGCCGGCCACTCCCACCTCCGCCTGAACAGGCCTCACCGGGCACGGCCCGCCTCGTCGATCCTCTGCACAGGCGCCCGTTACTCGCCGTAGCCGCCATCGACGAAGGACTCCTCACGACGGATATGCCTGAGAGGCATGTTCATGCCTCTCAGGCATATCCGTTCCGAGCGATGAGGCTCCCGCGCAGGGCGGGCCGTGGATCCGGCGGCACACCGGGCGGCGGGGACGTTGGTAGGGTCCGCGGATGATCGTCAATCGTGGGGGTCGCGGTGACCTCTGACGCCACGACGCCCCCGGCCGCCGAGCCACCCGCGTACGACCCGTGGTCGGCCATGCCGCCGGCCGTCGCGCCCCCCACCGAGCAGTTCCCGGTGATCGCCGCGCCGGACGCACCGGTCACCCCCGCACCGTTCTCCGCGCCGCCGCCCACCGCGCAGTTCCCGGCCGCGCCGCAGTTCTCCGCACCGCCCGCGCAATACTCCGCACCGCCCGCGCAATACTCCGCGCCGCCCGCCCCATACTCGGCGCCGCCTGCCCAGTTCTCCGCGCCGCCGGTGCCGGCGGCCGGGGTGGTCGCGCCGTACTACGGGCCCGCACCCGGGGCGTACCCGCCGCCCGGGCCGGTGCCGCCCACGCAGTCGGCGGTGGCCGTGCAGATCGCCGAGATCGTGGTGACGCCGCCGGTGATCCGTACCCCGGCCGGTGTCCTGCCACTCGCCGGCGCCTCCTGGTACGTGACCGACTACTGGCAGAAGGAGGAGAAGATCGCGCCCTGGGCCGTCGTCGCCGCGATCCTCGGCTTCTTCTGCCTGACCGTGTTCAGCCTCCTGTTCCTGCTGATCAAGGAGACGCGGCACTACGGCACCGTGCAGGTGACGGTGAGCAGCGGCGGGCACCAGTACGTCGCGCGGATCCCGGTCACCGACCAGTTCCAGGTGCAGCAGCTCAACAACCAGGTCAACTACGCCCGGTCGCTGTCGGCGGGCTGAGCCGTCAGCCGGTGACCCGGCCGGCGTGGATGGCGCGGACCGCGTCGATGGTGTCCGCCTCGGCGGCGGTCTTGTCGTCGCGGTAGCGCAGCACGCGGGCGAAGCGCAACGCCATGCCGCCCGGGTACCGGCTGCTCGTCTGCACCCCGTCGAACGCGATCTCGACCACCTGTTCCGGCCGGACCCGCACCACCCAGTCGCCCTTCTCCACGGCGAGCGACAGGAACCGTTCGGTCTGCCAGCGCAGCAGCTCGTCGGTGAGCCCCTTGAACGTCTTGCCCAGCATGACGAACTCGCCGGTGCGCGGATCGCGGGCGCCGAGGTGCAGGTTGGACAGCCAGCCCTCCCGCCGGCCGCTGCCCCACTCGACCGCGAGGACCACCAGGTCGAGCGTGTGCCGCGGCTTGACCTTGACCCAGGCCGAGCCGCGCCGACCGGCGTCGTAGGGCGCGGCCGGGTCCTTCACGACCACGCCCTCCTGACCGGCGTCGACAGCCGCGGCGAACGCCGTGGCCGCCTGCTCCGCGTCGTCCACCTCGACCCGGTCGACGAGCAGCGAACCGTCGACAGCGCGGGCCAGGGCCGCCCACCGCTCCCGGCCGGGTGCGTCGATCAGGTCGGCGCCGTCGAGGTGCAGCAGGTCGAAGAAGTACGGCGTGAGCACCGGTTCGCCGGTGCGCTCGGCGGCGGCCAGCACGGCGGGCGCGACCTGCGTCGGCCCGGTGGTGCTGGGCGTGGTGCGACGGGCCGCCCGGCTGGACGTCTCCTGGAACGGCAGCGGCCGGCCGGCGGCGTCCAGCCCGATCGCCTCGCCGTCGAGCACCAGCTCGCGTGCGGGCAGCGCGCGGACGGCTGCGACCACCTGGGGCAGCCGGCCGGTGATCTCGTCCAGGCTGCGGGTGAAGACCGCGATGTCCGCCCCGGAGCGGTGCACCTGGATGCGGATGCCGTCGAGCTTGACGTCGACCACGGCCGGCACGCCGGTGGCGGTGAGCGCCTCGTCGACCGAGGGCGCGCTCTGCGCCAGCATCGGCGCGAGCGGCCGGCCCACCTGGAGCCCGAAACCGGCCAGCGCGGCGGCGCCGCCGGTGAGCGCCGCGACCGCCACCGCCCGCAGGTCACCGGCGAGCAGCAGGGCCCGGCGCACGGCGGTCACCGGCACGTCGGCGGCGCGCGCGATCGCGTCGGTCAGCAGCCCGGCCTGCGCGCCCTGACGCAGTTCGCCCCGGAACAGGCCGGTCAGCAGGCGCTGCTCGTCGGCGGTGGCGGCGGCGAAGAGACGGCCGACCAGGTCCCGCCTGCGGGCTTGCGAACCGGACCCGGCGACGCGGGAGATCTCCTCGATCGCCGCGTCCACGGCGGCGACGGTGAGCGTCGGCTCGGCGGCCGGCGGGGGCAGGTCACGCAGGCCCGCCCAGCCGACACCGGTCTGACGCTGGCGCAGCTCACCGGCGAGGTAGCCGGCACCGGCCGGTATCTCGCCCGGCTCCAGCCCGCGCAGCGCGGCGGCCAGCAGCTCCACCTTGGCCCGACGGCCGCTGGTGGCGCCGACCGCGGCCGAGGTGGCCGCCAGCTCCGCGAAACGCACGTCCACATCCTGCCAGCCGCCTGTGACATCGGGGCGGATCCGGCGACCCGGCACACCGCAAGGGTGCGCCGGGGCCGCCGGGCCGACGGTCAGGCCGAGACCGGTTCCTCGATGCGCAGGCCGCGCCCGCGCACGCCCTCGGCGACCCGGGTGAGCAGCGCGTCGAGCGTGACCAGGGCGGCGGAGAGCTCGCCGATCTGTTCGTTGAGCGTGTCCTCGGACCACGCGGAGACGTCGACGTCCCCCAGAGCACGGACGGCGGCCTGAAGCCGCTCCATCTCGTCGTTCGTACGCATGTTCGAAAGGCTATAACACCCCGCCCGCCGACACACCACAAACTCCGACATCGGCCCCGAAGTTACGGTTTCGACACCTCAGGAGCGGTTTCCGGCCTCCGCCACCCGGGCCAGCAGCAGCGCCTCGGCCAGGCACACCCGGGCGAACTCGCCCAGGTGCAGGCTCTCGTTCGGGCCGTGCGCCCGCGCGTGCGGGTCCTCCACACCGGTCACCAGGATCGCGGCCCGCGGGAACATCTCCTGGAACGTGGCGATGAACGGGATCGATCCGCCCACCCCGATGTCGACCGGGTCGGTGCCGTCCCAGGCCGTCCGGAACGCCGACCGGGCCGCGTCGAACATCGGCCCGGAGGCGTCGATGACACAGGGCGCGCCGTCGTGCTCGAACGTCACCGACACCTGCGCGCCCCACGGCGCGTGCCGCTCCAGGTGCGCGGTCAGCGCCGCGTACGCCTTCTTCGGGTCGTCGCCCGGCGCCAGCCGTACGCTCAGCTTCGCCTTCGCGGACGGCACCAGCGCGTTCGGGGCCTCGCCGGTCGACGGCGCGTCCACGCCCAGGATCGCCAGCGCCGGCTTGGTCCAGAGCCGGTCGGTGATCCGGCCGGTGCCGAACAGCGTCGCGCCGTCGACCAGGCCGGCCTCGGCCCGGAACCGGTCCTCCGGGTAGTCGACGCTGGCGCCCTCGCGGCCGACCAGCCCGTCCACCGCGACGTCGCCGGCCTCGTCGTGCAGCGTGCCGAGCAGCTTCACCAGGGCGGTGAGCGCGTCCGGCACGGCGCCGCCGAACATGCCGCTGTGCACGGCGTGGTCGAGCGTGCGCACCTCCACGAAGCAGTTGACGATGCCGCGCAGCGAGGTGGTCAGCGCCGGCACGCCGACGTCCCAGTTGGTGGAGTCGGCGATCACGATGACGTCCGAGGCCAGGTCGTCGCGGTGCTCGGCGAGCAGCCGCTCCAGCGAGTCCGAGCCGTACTCCTCCTCGCCCTCGATGAACAGCACCACGCCGACCGGGAGCCGGTCGCCGAACGCGCGCAGCGCGGCGACGTGCGCCATGATGCCGGCCTTGTCGTCGGCGGCACCCCGGCCGTAGAGACGGCCGTCGCGCTCCACCGGCTCGAACGGGTCCGACTCCCACAGCGACAGGTCGCCGACCGGCTGCACGTCGTGGTGCGCGTACATGAGCACGGTGGGGGCGCCGGGCGGGGCCGCCTTCGTGCCGATCACCGCGGGCTGGCCGCCGGACCGGACGATCCGCGTGTCGAGGCCGCAGCCGCGCAGCAGCTCCGCCACCGCCTCGGCGGAACGCTCCACGTGCGAGTGGTCGAAGCCCTCGAAGGCGATGCCCGGGATGCGGACGAGTCGCTCGAGGTCGGCACGGACGCCGGGCAGTTCCCGCTCGACGGCGGCCCGCACCTCGGACTCGGAGAGGATCGGAGTGGTCATGACCGGAATCGTATGCTGGCCTTACCCCACCACGTCGCCCGAGCCCGATCGCCGCCCCGCGCGCACGTAGTACCGGCCCGCGTCGTGCGGCAGGTCCGGGGCGCCGTCGACGACCAGGTCCACCGCCGCGGCCGTACCGTCGGCGGTGAAGTGCGCCCGCTCCCCCGCGTGCCAGCGGCGCAGCTCCGGCAGGATCTGCTCTCCGTCGCGGGCCAGCGCCCGCCGCAACCGCAGCTCGGCCGGCGCGGTGACCAGCACCGACAGCGTCAGCTCGGGGCGCACCGCGGCGCGGGCGGCGCTCACCCCCTCGACGATCAGCACCGGACCGGCCAGAACCGGCACCACCCGGTCCAGGAAGCGCCGGCGCACCCAGCTGTAGCGCCGGTACCCGCCCGCCCGGCCGGCCCGCAGCGGGCCGAGCACCTGCTCCTCCAGCCGGGTCCAGAACGTGAGCTGGTCGTCCCAGCCGTCGAGCAGGTCGTCGGTGTGCACGAGCGGCGGGCGCACGCCGCCCGCCCGCTCCGCGAGGGCGTCCGCGAGGCGCGTCGCGAACCGGCTCTTGCCCGCGCCGCTGGGCCCGTCGACGGCGACCAGCCGGGTACGCCCCAACCGCGCCGGACCGGCCAGCACCCGACCGGCCAGCCCGGCGTACGCCTCGATCACCGCCACGTTCACCCGACCGACGCTAACGTTCCCCCGTCCGCTGGAAACTGCGACCCGGGCGGACCGTTTCGCCGAGCGGCGGCGCTGCGCGCTGGGCATCATCGGGGGGTGCTCCATGACGTGATGTGTCCGGGCGTCGACGCCCTCCTGGAACAGGCCCGCGCCGGTCTCCGCCGGCTGACCCCGCACGAGACCGTCGAGGCGGTCCGTGGCGGCGCGCTGCTTATCGACACGCGTACCGAGGCGCAGCGCCGCGAGGAGGGTGAGCTGCCCGGCGCGATCGTCATCGACCGCACCGTGCTGGAGTGGCGGCTCGACCCGGCCAGCGCGTGGCGCATCCCGGAGGCCACCGGGTACGACCGCGAGGTCGTCGTGGTGTGCCGGGAGGGGTACAGCTCCAGCCTGGCCGCCGCCAGCCTCCAGACGCTGGGGCTGCGGCAGGCCACCGACATGATCGGCGGGGTGCAGGGCTGGCGGGAGGCCGGGCTGCCGATGTCCGACCGCCCGGCCGACGTGCGCTACTGAGCCGGTGGCGCGCCGGGTGGCACGAACGGCAGCCCCGGCGGTGGGCCGGACTCGATGAGCCGCCACAGCGCGTCCGTGTCGAGGTGTTCCTCCACCAGGTCGCCGAGCAGGTCCAGCGTCCGTTCCCGGGCCGCCGCGAAGGACGTGTCCGGCGCGACCTTGAACCCGGTACGCCCGGCCGCCTCCGCCACCTCGGTCAGGAACCGGCGGCGGAACGCGTCGGAGGAGAAGGCGCCGTGCCAGTGCGTGCCGTACACGGTGCCGAGGCGCGCGCCCTCGCCGGTGCCGTCGGCGTAGCGCAGCAGCGGCGCGAGTCCCGGGTCGGCGGCCGTGACCCGGCCGTGGTGGATCTCGTAGCCGTGCACCGGCACGTCGCCGGCGGCGGTGCCATCGGCCCGGCGAACCGTCTTGCGCGGCTCGAAGGTGATCTCGACGGGCAGCAGCCCGAGGCCGGGTACGGTGCCCCGGCGGCTCTCCACCGCGTCGTGGATCGCCCGGCCCAGCATCTGGAAGCCGCCGCAGATGCCGAGCAGCGGCCGTCCGGCGGCGGCGTGCGCCCGCACCGCGTCGGCCAGTCCGGTCTCCCGCAGCCACGCCAGGTCGGCGACTGTCGACTTGGTGCCGGGGAGCACCACCAGGTCGGCGGCGGCCAGTTCGGCCGGCTCGACGGTGAGGCGGACCCGCACACCCGGCTCGGTCGCGAGGGCCTCCACGTCGGTGGCGTTGCTGATCCGCGGTAGCCGCACCACGGCGACGTCGAGCCAGTCGGTGCCCCGGGGCGCCGCCGGGCGGCCGAGAACCCGCCCGTACGCGAGCGAGTCCTCCGCGTCCAGCCACAGGTCCAGTGCCCAGGGCACCACCCCGTACGTCGGGCGGCCGGTGACCCGGCGCAGCATGTCCAGCCCCGGCTGGAGCAGGCCGCGGTCACCCCGGAACTTGTTCACCACGAACCCGGCCAGCAGCGCCTGGTCGGCCGCGTCGAGCAGCGCGACGGTGCCGAACATCGAGGCGAACACGCCACCCCTGTCGATGTCGCCGACCACGATCGCTGGCAGCCCCGCCTGCCGCGCCAGCCCCATGTTGACGTAGTCGCCGTCGCGCAGGTTGATCTCGGCGGGACTGCCCGCGCCTTCGCAGATCACCACGTCGTACTCGGCCCGCAACTCGGCCAGCGCCGCGTACGCCGTGGTGGCGAGCCGGGACCGTACCTCGTGGTAGTTGCCGGCGGTGACCGTGTCGACCGCCTCGCCGAGCAGCACCACCTGGCTGGCATGGTCGCTACCCGGCTTGAGCAGCACCGGGTTGAAGCGCAGGTCGGCGTCGAGCCCGCAGGCGGCGGCCTGCATCGCCTGGGCGCGGCCCAGCTCGCCGCCGCGACCGTCCGGCCCGACCACCACGGCGGAGTTGTTCGACATGTTCTGCGCCTTGAACGGGGCGACCCGGACGCCCCGGCGGCGCAGCCACCGGCAGATGCCGGCGGTGAGCACGCTCTTGCCGGCGTCGGAGGTGGTGCCGGCGACGAGCAGCCCGCCGCTCAACGCCCGCTCCCCCGGCGGGCCGCACGCATGAGGACGCCAAGCGCGGCCCGTCCGGCCGCCCCGGCCGCACGCCCGACCGTCACCGGGTAGAGCGCGGCCAGGCCGAGCGCCGCCACACCGACCGCACCGGAGATCCGGGCGGCCCGCTTCAGGTGCCGCGCCTCGGGGCGGGGTCCGTCACCGAGGAACGGCCGGGTCTCGGCGCGGCCGAAGTAGACGTTACGGCCGCCGAGCCGGACGCCGAGCGCGCCCGCCATGGCCGCCTCGCACTGACCGGCGTTCGGGCTCGGGTGGTCGGCCCGGTCCCGCCGCCACACGTGCCACGCGGCGGCGCGGTCCCCGTGCGCCACCGGCGCGACGGCCACCGTGAGCAGCCCGGTGAGCCGGGACGGCAGCAGGTTCAGCGCGTCGTCCAGCCGGGCCGCGGGGGTGCCGAAGCGGGCGTACCGGGGCGAGCGGTGCCCGACCATCGCGTCGAGCGTGTTCGCCGCCCGGTAGCCGAGCAGGCCGGGCAGGCCCGCGACGGCGCCCCAGACCAGCGGGGCGACCACGGCGTCCGAGGTGTTCTCGGCGACCGATTCGACAGTGGCGCGGGCGAGTTCGGGCTCGTCGAGGGCGGACGGGTCGCGCCCGCAGAGGTTGCCCAGGCGGGCCCGGGCGGCGGGCAGGTCGGCCCGGCCGAGTGCCCGCGCCATCACCCGGGACTCGTGCCGCAGCGTGCGCCCACCCAGCACCGTCCAGGTGCCGGCGGCCACCAGCGCGGCCCGCGCGATCGGATGGTGCCGGGTCGCCAGCGCGGCGGCGGCACCGAGCAGGACCGGCGCGCCGACGGCGAGCGCCGTGAACGCGGTGCCGGCCGCCCGGTCGGGGCGGTAGACCCGCCGTTCCAGCGCACCGGCCGCCGTGCCGAAGCCGGCCACCGGATGCCACCGGCGGGGGTCGCCGAGCAGCGCGTCGAGCGCGTAGCCCGCCACCAACCCGGTCGCGTTCGCCATGGCGGTCGCCTGCCGCACCCGTCACCACCTCCGGCCGGCCAGCCTAGTCGTACCGCGGGGTGGTGTCGCCGACGTCACCACCCCCCGCCCCCGTCGGACGAAGAGTCAGGCGGGCACCGGGGTACGCCGCCGTCCGCGACGCCCCGACGCGGTCCCGCCCGGGCTCGCGCCGCCCGGCTCGCCCTCACCCGGTCCGGCACCACCCGGCCCGTCGGCCTCCGGCGGCGTGACCTCGCCCAGTTCGTCGTCCTCGGCCGTCACCGGGCCGTCGTCCTCCGCGTCGCCCAGCTCCTCCTCCGGGCCGCCCGACCCGGGGTCGAAGCCGGCGGCCTGCCGCACACCGGGCCGGCCGTCGAACGGGTCGGGCTCGCCCACCCGCTCGACGGTGCCGGCCAGTCCGACCCGGCCCCCGTACTCCGGCGGCGGGAAGTCGTCGTCGAAGGGCCGGTCGTCGAACGTCGCCGGGGCCTGGGCATCCGGCACCGGCTCGGTCGCCTCGCCGTGCACCCGCTGCTCGGCCTCCGCGTCCTCGACCGTGCTGGTGGCCGCGCGGGGCTGGTTGCGCAGGAAGCGGGCGCGGCCCCGGGACAGGTCGTGCCCGACGGCCACCGCCTCCAGCTCGTAGAGCGTGCGGTGGGTGCCGGACTCGTCGGTCCAGTCCCGGGTGTAGAGGCGCCCGGCCACGATGACCGGGTCACCGACCGCCACCGAGGCGGCCACCCCCTCGGCGAGGCGGCGCCAGCAGTTGACGCGTACCCGAAGGCTGTTGCCGTCCACCCAGCGGCCGCTGTCGCGGTCGAGGCGGCGCGCGGTCGAGGCGACCTTGAAGTTGGCCACCAGCGTCCCGCTCTGCGTGGTCCGGCGCCACTCCGGCGCGGTCAGCACGTTGCCGACGATCGTCACGTACGTATCGAACATCGCCCCTCCCAGGGATCGACTTGTCCCGGTGAGCGTCGGCCGGACGCCCGGCCCGGGCCACCCCGCCGGCCCGGCCCTGTGGATGACGAACCGACCTGTGGACAACCACCTGATCAAGGTCCCGATCTGCTAGGCCGACCGGCCCTACGTGCCTGAGCTGCAAAGACGCATGATCGAGTGGAGCCGGCAAGCAGGCGTTCCGGAATCACGCCGGTTGGGTAAGTACTTGATCAACCGAGAGAAAGGGAGCTCCCATGCTTCTCCGAGACGTCCGCGAGGCAGCGCGATGAGCGCCGTGGCGAACCCCGCGACCGTGGCCGAGTGCCTGCGGGTCGGCGCCGGGTTCTCCCAGGGCGACCGCAACTGGATCGCCGAGCAGTTCGGGACCCTGGACGCCCGGCTCGCCGGCTTCCACGCCGACGCCACCGAGCTGGAGGTGTCCGTCAAGGATCGCGAGGCCCGGGGCCAGAAGGTGACCCTGGAGTGCTGGATCGCCGGGCGGCAGAAGATCGTCACCACCTCGACCGAGGAGGATCTGCACGCCGCGCTCAACGACGTCCGGGACGACCTGCGCCGCAAGCTCAACGACGCGAAGACCCGGCAGGAGCCGCGCCACAACAAGCACCTGCGCGCCGTCGACCAGCCCGAGGGCACCCCGTTGCAGGAAGCCGAGCGCGAGGACGCCGAGACCGTCTGAGGCCGTATGCCCCCGTCCGTCCGGTGCGGGCGGACGGGGGCTACCGCCGGGTAGCGAGGCGGCGTACCGTCGCGGTCGTGGAACCGGACGTGCTGGGCGCCCCCTACGAGCGGCGGACGATCGAGCTGGGCACCGACGACGAGGGGCCGGTGGTCGCGACCCTCGTGCGGCGGCGCGCCGACCGCCCGACCGGCCGCGCCGTGCTCTACGTGCACGGCTTCGTCGACTACTTCTTCCAGACCCACGTGGCCGATTTCTTCGCCGAGCGCGGCTGGGACTTCTACGCGCTCGACCTGCGCAAGTACGGCCGCAGTCTGCTCCCGCACCAGACCCCGAACTTCTGCCGCGACCTGAGCGACTACTTCCCCGAGCTGGACGCCGCCGCGGAGATCATCCGCGCCGAGGAGGGACACGACACCCTGCTCGCGATGGGCCACTCGACCGGCGGCCTGATCATCTCGCTGTGGGCGCACGACCGCCGCGACGCCGGCCTGGTCGACGGCATCGTGCTCAACAGCCCCTTCTTCGACATCAACGCGCCCTGGATGGTCCGCCGGCCCCTCGCGGCCGCCGTCTCCCGCCTGGGCCGCAGGGCGCCGCAGCGTGTCCTGCCGTTCGGCCTGGGCACGGTGTACGGCGAGAGCCTGCACGCCGACCACCGGGGCGAATGGCGGTACGACCTGGCTTGGAAGCCGCTCGCCGGGTTCCCGGTCCGGGCCGGCTGGCTCAACGCGATCCGTACCGGCCAACGTCGCCTGCGGGCCGGGCTGGACATCCCGGTGCCGGTGCTGCTCGCCTGCTCCACGCGTAGTTTCCGGGGCACCAAGTGGCACGACAGCGCCACCGGCGCCGACGCGGTGCTCGACGTCGAGCACATGGTGCGCTGGGCGCCCCGCCTCGGTCGGCACGTCACGCTGGCCCGCTTCGACGGCGGGCTGCACGACCTCACGCTGTCCAGTCCCGGCGTACGCGAGAAGGTCTTCGCGGAGGTCGGACGGTGGGCGGAGGGATTCCTCCGCGCCGGGCCGACCGAGCCGGAGCCCACGACGCCTCCGGCCCCTCGGCGGCCGGCCGACGCGAACGCCGAGGGCTGAGGCCGGTCCGTCCCGCCGCCGGGACGCCCGGCTCAGTCGGCGACGACCGCCGTGAGCGCGGCGCGGATCCGGTCGAAGGTGGCGATCGGATGGCCACCAGCCTGCGGCGGCAGCACCACGCCCAGGCAACGCAGCGCGGGCCCGCCGTCCGGCCCGGCCTCGACCGCGAACACGGGCGCGCCCACGTAGCCGGCGGGCAGTTCCGTCGTGACCCGCACCTCGCCGCCGTCCCGGGCGACCCGCTCGACCACCGCCTCCAACGGCCGCGACCCGCCGTCGCCGACCCCTAGGGCCAGCACGAACGCCGACGCGGGCGCCGCGCCGATCCGCGCGACCGCGTCGGCCGGCGCGGCCACCGCCTCGGTGACATGCTGGGTACGCCAGCGCCAGCCCCGATCGTCGGCCCAGCCGTGCAGACCGCCGGTCGGCATCGCGGCGAGCCCCAGTTCCGGCAGGTGCAGCCAGTGGTCGGCGAAACCGGGCAGGTCGATCGGCTCGTCCGCACCCTCGGCCGGGTCGGTGACGCTGGGCCGCAAGCCGATCTCGCCGTACGCCCGGTCGGTGAGCGCGTCGGCGGTGAGCAGCCACTCGTGCGCGATCTCGCCGTCGTCCGTAGCGCCGACCAGCTCGCTGTAGAAGAAGGCCGTGCCGAGGACGCCGGGCGGTGTGCCCGGGCCGTCCGAGCCGGTGAGGGGCAGGATCGCCCGCCCGAGGAGCTGACACAGCTCGAAGACGATCTCGTTCTCGGTTTCCTGGTCGAGCAGCATCCGACGAGGGTACGGATCGCGTCCCGCCCGGCCCGCGCCGGACCCGCCGGAACTGTGGTGCCGGTCCGGGCCCCGGCGTGGGACGCTGAGGGGCGGAACGGACGCGCCGACCCGTACCACCGGGCACGCGGGGAGCGGCGGTACCCTCTTGGCGCAACGACCGTCGGCACGCGCCCGTAGCTCAGCGGATAGAGCAGGGGACTTCTAATCCCAAGGCCGCAGGTTCGAATCCTGCCGGGCGCACAGGCACTTTCCTCATCTGGTTGTCTACTGGGTGAAGACACTGGTGCGAGGGGGTGACGGTTTTGGGGGCAGTCGCGAGCAGGCCTGCGGGGCGAGCCCTCCCAGGGCTGACGACGTCACGTCCGGGCACGTTCGTCCGGCTCGCCTAGCCACGGCTAGGCCTCCCGACCCACCAGGCATAAGCGCCTCGTGCCCTTTAGTGGCAGATGGCGGTACGCTGCCAGCGGTCATCTTAGGAGACACGATGCTTACACGGTTGGAAGTCAACGGCTTCAAGAATCTACTTGGATTGGATATCAGCCTCGGGGCCTTTACGTGCATTGCTGGCCCGAATGGAACGGGCAAGTCCAACGTATTCGACGCGATTCAGTTCCTGAGCCTACTCTCCGATATGCCGATGATGGATGCAGCGCAGCAGGTCAGAGGCGTCCATGGTGAGCGAGTCGGCGATCCTCGCGATTTATTCTGGAACGGGTACGAGTCCGAAGGGCGCCGCATAAGCTTTGCTGCTGAGATGATTGTGCCGCTTACCGTAGAAGACGACTTCGGACGGGTGGCAAGACCTACAATCTCTTTTCTACGATACGAGCTTGAGATCGGCTACCAGCCCCCGACCGGCGTAGAACGAATCGGACGCCTACGCCTATTGAAGGAAGCGCTTCGTCACATCAACATCGGCGATGCACCCTCTCGTCTCAAGTTTCCGCACAGCGCATCACACTTCCGTTCGAGCGTTCTCCAGGGCCGCCGTAGCGGCGTCGCCTTCATTTCTACATCCGAAGAGCACGGCGAGCCGGTAATCAGCATTCATCAGGACGGAGGGAGCCGCGGAAAGCCGAGGCCATCGGCCGCCTCACGGGCCCCCGGAACAGTTGTCAGCACCGTAACCGGAAGCGACGATCCGACAATTCTTGCGACACGACGTGAGATGCAATCGTGGCGGAGGCTAGCGCTAGAGCCGTCGGCCCTTAGAACTTCGGACCGGTTCGTGGACCCGCGCTTCATGGAGGCGGACGGCAGGCATTTGCCAGGCGCACTATACCGAATTGCCACTTCTGATCCGAATGGGGACACCCAGCGGGTCTACTCCCGCGTGGCGAATCGGCTAGCGGAACTGACAGGCATCTCAGTTCACGGAATCGAAGTTGTGGCAGACGACGTACGAGAGTTGCTGACGGTCTACTTAAAGGAGCGCTCGGGCCTCCGCCTTCCCGCACGCAGCCTCTCTGAGGGAACCTTGCGCTTCCTAGCCCTTTGCGTACTGCTGGAAGACTCCGGGGCCGAAGGGCTCTTCTGTATGGAGGAACCCGAGAACGGAATTCATCCGGCGAACCTACCCTCAATGGTGCGGCTCGTCCAAGAGTTGGCGGTAGACACGTCAGAGGCGCCAGGAGAAGACAACCCCTTTCGCCAAGTCATCATCAACACTCACTCGCCATTCGTCGTACAATTGGTCAAGCCAGAACATCTACTCTTCGCCTCTGTAGGGCATCGCTCCGCTCCAGATGGCACGATCTCACGAGGCCTTATTCTCAGACCACTTTCGGGTACATGGCGTGCCACCGGGGAAACTGGCACCTACACCAAGGCTGACATTCTTCCATACCTTGTCGCGCCTCCCGGCGCCCAACTAACGCTAGAACTGGATGCCGCGTGATGCAGAGAGGAGCGTTCCTTGGCGAAGGTTCGAGCGACGCGGGCATCGCGGTCCACATCGAGCGAATCGCGATTGAGTGCGGCATCCAAATCCATCTCACCACACCCGACGCAGAGTTGCTACCAGCCACAGACAAGACAATAGCCGGAAAGCTTCGCGCGCTCCTGCAGTTGGGTGGCGAATATCAGATCCTCTTTATTCATCGCGATGCGGACGGAGCAGGCATAGAGGCACGCACGTCTGAGATCGTTAGCGCAATAAGCGAGGTGACACCGCATGCCATCCACGTTTCTATAATTCCCGTACGCATGACCGAAGCATGGCTCGTGCTAGACGAAAGGCTGATCAGGGAGGTCGCCGGGAATCCGAATGGACGAGTACGCTTGGACATTCCAACTCCTAGGGAAGCGGAGAGGATTGCTGATCCGAAGGCGCTCCTTAAGGAGCTGATCGTTACCGCATCGGAGACGACGGGGCGGCGCAGGAAGTCCCTTCAGGCAGCCTTCCCTCATAATCGAAGGAGGCTACTAGAGGAGCTAGACCCCGATGGGCCGGTCCGTTACTTGGACTCATGGCGTCGTTTTGTAGACGACTCCATCAACGGGCTGCGAAGGATCGGCCAGCTCTGATTCGGACCCACGACGCTCTCATACGTCGGCCAATCGGGGCTCGCGCTTTGGGAGTGATGCACCATGGTGTCCAGCAGAATCTGGCTGGACCTCGGGCAGTGCGTGACGAACGCATCGTAGCTGGGGAACCAGAGCACGGCCCTGTCCCGATGCATGACCTCCCCCGTGCTCCAGGCCGAGGCGTGCGGTTAAATGACCTGGTAGCTGTGGTCGCGCAGCCACCCGGTCGTCCGGTGCAGGATGACATACGCCAGACGAGGGTCACCGGCGCATTGCTCATAAGGCGCAACGCAGATCGCCACGGAGATCGACTCCGGGTCGAAGGCCGCCACGACCAGGAGCGTACAGCCGGGCGGGTCCGTCACGTCGTGGCAGGGCGGGACGGCTGAAACATCTCAGTCCGCCGTCAGCGCCGCCAGGGCGCGGTCCATCGCGGCGTTGAACTCCTCCGGCGTCAGCGTCAGCCGGGACTTCACGTCGTGGCTCCACTGGTCGGCGAGGACTTCGGCGGCGCCCGCCTCGACGCCGTCGAGCGCCGCGTCGGCCAGGTCCGACGGAGCGATCTTGTCGACGGGCCAGCCGGCGGACATGTCGGTGTCGGCCAGCCCGAGGTGTACCGCCGTCACGAGCGTGCCCTGGTCGGCGAGTTCCAGGCGTACGCCGTTCGTCATCGCCCACGCGGCGGCCTTGGTCAGGTGGTACGCGCCTGCGCCCCTGGTCCCGAACCACGACATGGCGGAGAGCACGTTCACGATCGCGCCTCCGCCGTTGCGGGCGAGTGCCGGCGCGAACGCGCGGATCATCTCCAGGTGGCCGAGCACGTTGGTGTCCACCTCGTGCCGCACCGCGTCCAGCGAACCGGTCACCAGGTCGGTTCCGGTCTGGATCCCGGCGTTGTTGACGAGCAGCGTGACGTCCGGGGCGGCAGCGGCGACGGCCCGTACGGATGCGGGACTGGTGATGTCCAGCGGCAGCACCTCGACGCCGGGCAGGTCCACGGTCTCGGGCCGGCGTGCGGTCGCATAGACCTTGCGGGCGCCGCGTTCGCGCAGGCGCTGGGCGAAGGCGCGGCCCAGGCCGCGGTTGGCTCCGGTGACGAGGGCGATCGAGTCGTTGATGTCCATGCCCGGTACGCTAAAACCTGACGTTGACGTCAGAGGCAAGTGTCGATCGCCGGGACCGGGGTGAGAGGGGTCACCGTGACCGAGCCGCTGATCCGCATCGGCGAGGTGGCGCGCGACGCCGGCGTGTCGGTGCGCGCCGTGCGCTACTACGAGGAGCAGGGTCTTCTCTTCCCCCGGCGCAGCGCGTCCGGCCAGCGCCTCTACCGGCCGGACACGGTCACGCTGGTGCGCTTCATCCAGCAGATGTACGCCGCTGGCCTGACCAGCAGCCGGATCGCGGAACTCCTGCCGTGCTGGGACTCCGGGCACACCGACCCCGCACAGCGGGCCATGCTGCGCGCCGAGCGTGAGCGCATCCAGGCCAAGGTCGACGACCTGCGGGCCGCGCTGGACCGCCTCGACGAGGTCATCGCGATCACCGATTCGCACCCGTAGGCGCGACCACCCGCGCAAGGGGGAGACTACGGACGGGCGTTCTCGCGGGAGGCACGCAGCACGCCGACGACCGCCAGTCCCGCGCCGCCGAGAGCGACAGCCGTCTCCACTGCCGAGGACACCTCAAGGGCACCTCCCGCCGAGCCACCCACGCTCACCATGAATCCCGGTTGCAGGAAGGCGTCCCTGGCGGGCTCGACAAACGCCCACCAACTCGCCCACGTGGAGGCGAGATCCGCGCAGGCCCGCACGGCGACCACCGCCAGCAGGACCATCCCCGCCGTGAGGAGCCCGCGCCGGTCACCCCGCCATCCGGACGACGCCAGCACCCCGGCGGTCACGAGCGCGGCGAGCAACGCCGGCTGCAGCGCCAGGAGCAGCTCGGGCAGCGGCGGGTCGCCGGGCGTCGCCGCCACGCTCAGCCCGCACCAGACGAGCACGGCCACCGCCAGGACCGTCGTCACCACACCCCGCCGTCCGCCGCGTGCCGGCGACGCCGGCACGGCAACGGAAAGCAGGAGTACGCCGAGAGCCAAGCCCCACGCGGTCAGGCGTTGCTGGTCCAGGCCCTCCCGCAGGCTCTCCACAAGGTACGTCCGCGTCGCCGCCTGGCTCCCCCGCGGCTCGCCCGCGTCCGCCACCCGTTCCCGGTGCCAGAGCAGGTTGCTGGCTGCCACCAGGGCGAACAGCCCGGCGCCGGCGGCGACGCTCCACCGCACCCGGGGCGTACCGGAGGCGGCGAGCGCGTGGCCGGCCAGCGCCGCCAGCGTGACCACCGCCCAGAGAAGCGACGCCTCCGGCATGGCGAGCAGTGCCGCTCCGACCGACAGCAGGCCGGCCACGGCCGCGGCGACTCCCAGGCTTGGCGACAGACACATGGCGCAGAGGGTGGCACAGGAATCCTGGGCGCGTTGACCCGCCGATTTCGTCGGTGGTCTCCGGCATGATCGCGTGCGCCGCTGGGCGGTGGCGGCGACGAGCGTGTACAGGAGTCCGGCACCCACTCCATCCTGGACATGACGTGGGTGCTGGACGACGGCGAGGAGCCCGACTTCGGGACGCTCCAGCGGGTGACCGAGGCCGAGGCGCTCGCCCGCGTGGGCGTCGCGAGGCCGACCCGCGCTCACGTCGAGGCGCTCGAGCCGCTGGCCGAGCAGCGCTGGTTCGGCCGGTACGCCGTGCTGCACGACGAGGCGGGTGCCCCGAACGAGCTCTACTTCTGGGGGTTCCCCGGGGACTAGCGTGCCCGGCCGGCGAGCAGCCACCGCCGGACGGGGACCTCCAGCAGCACCCGCTCCCCGTCCGGCGTGACCGGCTGCCGGATGTCCCAGCCGCCGTACTTCTCGGCGAACGCCGCCACGATCGCGGGCGGGAAGTCGGCACGGTGCAGTCGGGCGACACCCTCCGCGACGACCGGGTGGACACCGTCCTCCAGGGCGAGCGAGACGCGGGGGTCGGCCGCCACGTTGCGGGCCTTGACGCTGCGTGCCTCGCAGCCGATCCACCAGACGCCGTCGGCGTAGACGAACCACACCGGCGTCATGTGCGGTGAGCCGTCCCGGCGCAGCGTGCAGAGCCAGACGTTGCGTTCGCGGGCGAGCCGGTCCGCGACGGCCGGCGGGAGCGGTGCGGTGGAAGGTGAGGCCATGCGACAAGTGGATCAGGTACGCGCGGAGGCCCGCTACGGGCTCACTCGCAGATCCGCCACTCCCCGTCCTCCTTGACCATCGGGAACGACTGCGTCACGTTGGTGCCGACCGCCGGGGTGAAGCGGATGGTCGTCGCCCCGCTCACCCGGCCGTTGTTGTTGGACACGTTGAGCCCGGTGATCTCGTAGCCGGTGAACTCCGGCTGGGAGGACTGCTGCCGGGTGAAGTCCGCCTCGCTGACCCGGTCGCGTGCGCGGGTGCAGAGCTGCCGGTACGCGGCCGGATAGTCGCGGTCGACGATCGCCTCGGCGAACGTCTCCGCTGTGGACCGCGCCGGGCCGGTGGCTTCCTGCACGGCCCGGAAGAGGAAGAAGCCGCTGAGCACACCGCCGCAGCAGCAGATCGCCAGCACCAAGCCGAGCACGATGAAGAGGGTTCGCTTGGACTTCTTCGGCGGCACCATGGCCGGCTGGTATGCCATACCCCGCAGGGTAGGAAACGCGGGCAACCGTAATCCGGATGCCCTGGTTCCGCTTCTCGACGACCATCGGTTGATGCCCGCACACCGTCCACCCGAGCCGGACGTCAGTCGCTACTACACCGAGGTCTACGTCGAGGCCGACCGGCTGGAAGGGTCGCCGCAGGGCCGGCTGGAGGCACGACGTACCCGGGATCTGCTCGCCCGCCTGCTGCCCGCCGCACCGGCCGACGTGCTGGACGTCGGCGGTGGTCCCGGGGCGTACGCGGGTCCGCTCGCCGCGGCCGGTTACCGGGTGCACCTGGTCGACCTGGTGCCCGCGCACGTGGCGGCGGCGCGGTCGGCGTACCCCCTTGTCGCCGCGTCGGTGGGTGACGCCCGCGCGTTGCCCGCGCCCGACGCGGCGGCGGACGCGACGCTGCTGCTCGGACCGCTCTACCACCTGCCGCGGCAGGCCGACCGGGTGGCCGCGCTGCGCGAGGCGGCGCGGGTGACCCGGCCGGGCGGAACGATCGTGGCGGCCGCGATCAGCCGTCACGCCGCGCTGATCGACCTGACCGTGCAGGGCCGCCTGGACGACGACAACCGGCAGTTGCTGCGCGCCGAGTACGAGACCGGGGTGAACGATCCACGCACCGGCTTCACCACCGCGTTCTTCCACCGCCCGGAGGAGTTGGCGGCCGAGTTCGTCGCGGCGGGCCTGCCCAACCCGCAGGTGTACGGGGTGGAGGGTCCGCTGTGGCCGGTGCTGAACGCGCTCGGCACCGGGCCGGACGAGCGGCTGTTCGCCGACGCGGTGGCCTGCGCCGAGACGTTCGAGCGGGACGCCGCGATCCTCGGCGCCAGCGCCCACCTGCTCGCCGTAGCGCGCCGCTGACCGCCGGGCCGGACGGCCGGCTGCTTTACGCCGGAGCGAAACTCGTCAAGCACCAAGGGTGACCAGTTGCGACAAACCATGTTATTCTCCAGCGTCAATCTATGCCGCGCGGACCCGGCCGGGTCGCAACCGGAAGGACATCTCCCCGATGCCGGTCGCTGCCGCCATGCCCCTGCCCCGGCCCCTGCTGGCCCGCCCGGCGGGTGACGCGTTCAGCCTGATCTTCACGACCCTGCCCGCGCTGCTGCGGCTCACCTGCGGTCTGGTCGGCGCGGTCGTCGCGCTGTCGGTGCGTACGCCGCCGGTGCGGGTGGCGCTGCTGATCCCCGCCGTCGCCGTGCTCACCGCCTGGTCGGTCTGGTACGCGTTCCGCGCGCTGCGGCACGGCATCGGCGGCGCGCTGGTCGCCGGTGACGTGGCGCTGACCACCGCCGCCGCACTCGCCGTACCGTGGCTCGTCGCGCCGGAGGTGCTGCCGGGTGAGGCGAGCTGGATCGCGGTGCTGGCCAGCTCGACAGTCATCAACGCGCAGGCCACCGCCCCGGCCCGCTGGTCCGTGCCGGCCGGCCTGCTGGTCACCGCCGCGTACGTCACCGGCACCGTGCTGGCCGGCAACCCGGCCGAGGCTCGGGCGCACGCCGGCACACTGCTGGTGCAGACCGGCAGCGCGGCGGTGATGACGGCGGTGATGCGCCGCCGGATCGCCCGCGCCGACGCCGCGTTCGCCGACTACCAGCGGCTGTCCCACGAGGCGGTGGTGGCGCGCGCCGCCCGCGAGGACGAACGGCGGCAGAACCGCGACCTGCACGACACCGTCCTGGGCACGCTCACCATGGTCGGCCTCGGTGCCGTACCCGACTCGGCGACGTTGCGCGAGCGGTGCGCGGACGATCTGCGTACCCTCACCGCCCTTGCGGGTGCGCGGACCGCGACCGCGGCCGGTGAGGCCGACCTGGACGAACGGCTGCGTGAGGTGCTCGCCGCGACGCCCGGGCCGGCGGTGACCACGACGCTCGCGCCGTGCCGGCTGCCGGCGGAGGTCGCCACGGCGCTCGCCGACAGCGCCGCCGCCG
>NZ_JBXUOV010000037.1:0-41751 GCF_057196585.1 Micromonospora sp. ATLC20 | reverse complement strand
GGCGCGGGCGGCGGCGCCGGCGGCATCGCGGTATACCGGTTGCCCGGCGCGGTGGCCGCCTCCAGCATCGCCTCCAGGTGCTCGGCCGGTACGCCCCAGCCGAACAGCGCGCCCTGGCCGAACCGGCACCCGGCGGCCACCACCGCGGCCAGCTCGGTCGGGTTGGTGACGCCCTCGGCGATCACCTCCAGCCCGAGCTGGTGACCCAGGCGCATGACGATGTCGACCATCGGGGCGAACGCCGGGCCGTCCCGCCCGACCGGCCGGACCGGCTCGTGCTCGGCGACCAGACTGTGGTCGATCTTCAGGATGTCGATCGGCAGCCGCCGCAGCTGGCCGAGCGACGAGTAGCCGGCGCCGAAGTCGTCCAGCGCGATCCGCACCCCGGTCAGCCGCAGCGCGGTGAGCCGCCGGATCAGCTCGTCCAGGTCGGTGGCGACCGCGTGCTCGGTCACCTCCAGCACCAGCCGCTGCGGCGGCACGTGGTGCGCGCGCAGCGCGTCGGCGACCTGGACCACGTACTCCGGGGCGTGCAGCTCGCGCGGCGACACGTTCACCGACACCCAGACGTCGTGCCCGTCGGCCAGCCAGCGGGAGAGCTGGAAGCAGGCCTGGTGCAGCACCCACGCGCCGAGCTTGGCGATCATCCCGCACTCCTCGGCGAGCGGGATGAACTCGTCCGGCCGGACGTTGCCCAGCTCCGGGTGCCGCCAGCGCAGCAGCGCCTCCGCGCCGACCGGCCGCACCGACGGCAGCGAGGCCACCGGCTGGAAGACCAGCCGCAGCTCGTCGCGCTCGATCGCGCCGCGCAGCTCGTGCTCCATCCGGGTGCGCCGGCTCAGCAACTGGTCGTACGTGGCGTCGTAGCGCTCGATCCGGTTCTTGCCCCGCTGCTTGGCGTAGCGCAGCGCCAGGTCGGCGTTGCGCAGCAGCAACTCGACGTCCTGCTCCCGCTGCCCGGCGGCCACCCCGATGCTCACCGACAGGAAGACCGGCCCGTCCCCCTGCTCGTACGGGCGGCCGAGCACCCCGAGCAGGCGGTCGGCGACCGGGCCGGGGTCGGCCGCACCGTGCATCAGCACCGCGAACTCGTCACCGCCGAGCCGGGCGGCCAGGTCGCCCGGGCGCAGGTTGCCCCGCAGCCGCCGCCCCACCTCGACCAGCACCGCGTCGCCGACGTCGTGCCCGCGCATGTCGTTGACGTTCTTGAAGCCGTCGAGGTCGAGCCCGAGCAGCACGCACGGCACGCCCGCCTCGGCGCTGCGGTGCAGGGCACGCAGCAGTCCGCGCCGGTTCGCCAGCCCGGTCAGCGGGTCGGTGTGCGCCAGCTCGCGGAAGTGCGCCTCGCGCTCGGCGAGCCGGATCGCGTAGCCGCGGACGTCGTTCAGGGCCAGATATTGCCGGGTCACCAGCGCGAACCCCTCGACCGTGCCGGCCACGATCGCGTACCCGTCGAACCCGCCGCCCTGCACCAGGTGGTACATCGCGGAGGCCGCCATGGCGAACATCGGCACGAAGGCGTACTCGCCGTCGCGGCGGATGAAGTCGACGTCGAGCTGCGTCAGGTCGGCGCGGCGCCCGGCCACGGCCGTGGCCATCAGCCCGGCGGCGGTCAGCACCGCGCCGGTGAGCACCATGCCCGGGCCGGCCTGGCAGAGCCCGGCGGACACGGCCAGCCCGCCGGCCGTCACCGCTGTCGCGCCGGCCGCGAGCAGCGTGAGCCACCCGCGCGGCGGCGCGACCCGCAGCACGACGATCACGGTGAGCCCGGTGGTGAGCGCCGCGCTGACGGTGGCCAGCACGATCGGCAGGCAGGCGACCGGGGTGGCGTCGCCGAGCAGCCGGGTCGGCTCGCTGATCGCCACCCAGCCGACGAACCAGAGCGCGCTGCCCATGATCAGGCCGTCGAGCAGCAGCCGGGCGGTGGCCGCCCGGGACGCGGCGGCGCCGGGCAGCCGCAGTACGGCGGCACCGAGACCGAGCGCGGCGAGCGTCGTGCCGACGGCGACCAGGATCGCCCATCCGGTCCGCTGGCCCTGCCGGTGCGCCCAGTGGTCACCGGCGGCCAGCAGACCGCCGAGGCCGACCAGGAGGCTGAACAGGGCGGCCCCGGCGGCGACCGCGAGCAGCAGGTGAGCCGGTCGGCGGGGGCCGGTGCGGCGCCGCACCGAGGCGGCGAGCAGCACGGCGGCGCCGGCCGCGGCGATCCCGCTCAACACCGCGACGGTGACCATCCCCGGGGACGACTGCACGCGTCAACTCTGCCGGATGAGCGCCTCCCGTGGGGCACCGGGTGTGCAACTGTTGGGACACAGGGTGCGCGCGGCGGGGTCGCCGCGCGGATGGTGTCAGACTGGTTGTCATGCCTGAGCTGCGGTCGAGGACCTCCACCCACGGTCGGACGATGGCCGGCGCCCGGGCCCTCTGGCGGGCCACCGGGATGACCGACGACGACTTCGGCAAGCCGATCGTCGCCATCGCGAACAGTTTCACCCAGTTCGTACCCGGTCACGTCCACCTCAAGGACCTCGGCGGCCTGGTCGCCGACGCGGTGGCCGAGGCCGGCGGCGTCGGCCGGGAGTTCAACACGATCGCCGTGGACGACGGCATCGCCATGGGCCACGGCGGCATGCTCTACTCGCTGCCCAGCCGGGAGCTGATCGCCGACGCGGTGGAGTACATGGTCAACGCGCACTGCGCGGACGCCCTGGTCTGCATCTCCAACTGCGACAAGATCACGCCGGGGATGCTGCTCGCCGCGCTGCGGCTCAACATCCCCACCGTCTTCGTCTCCGGCGGCCCGATGGAGGCCGGCAAGACGGTGGCGATCGAGGGCGTGGTGCACTCCAAGATCGACCTGATCGACGCGATGATCGCCTCCTCGAACGAGGCGGTCACCGACGACCAGCTCGGCGAGATCGAGCGCTCCGCGTGCCCGACCTGCGGCTCCTGCTCCGGCATGTTCACCGCCAACTCGATGAACTGCCTCACCGAGGCCATCGGCCTGGCGCTGCCCGGCAACGGATCCACGCTCGCCACCCACGCCGCGCGGCGGTCGCTGTTCGTCGAGGCCGGGCGCACCGTCGTCGAGATCGCCAAGCAGTGGTACGAGAACGACGACGCCTCGGTGCTGCCGCGCTCGATCGCCGGCCGGGAGGCGTTCGAGAACGCGATCGCCCTCGACGTGGCGATGGGCGGCTCCACGAACACCGTGCTGCACCTGCTCGCCGCCGCCCGCGAGGCGGAACTGGACTTCGGCGTCGCCGACATCGACGCGATCTCCCGCCGCGTGCCGTGCCTGGCCAAGGTCGCGCCGAACTCCCCGAACTACCACATGGAGGACGTGCACCGGGCCGGCGGCATCCCGGCCATCCTCGGTGAGCTGGACCGCGCCGGGCTGCTGCACCGCGACGTGCGGTCGGTGCACTCCCCCAGCCTCGACAAGTGGCTGGCCGACTGGGACGTGCGCGGCGGCGCGGCCCGGCCGGAGGCGATCGAGCTGTTCCACGCCGCCCCGGGCGGCGTGCGCACCACCGAGCCGTTCTCCACCACCAACCGCTGGTCGTCGCTGGACACCGACGCGGCCGGCGGCTGCATCAGGGACCGGGAGCACGCGTACAGCGCGGACGGCGGCCTGGCCATCCTGCACGGCAACCTCGCGCCGGCCGGCTGCGTGGTGAAGACCGCCGGTGTGCCCGAGGAGTGCCTGACGTTCCGCGGCCCGGCCAAGGTCTACGAGTCGCAGGACGACGCGGTGACCGCGATCCTCGCCAAGGAGATCGTCGCCGGGGACGTGGTGGTGATCCGGTACGAGGGCCCGAAGGGCGGCCCCGGCATGCAGGAGATGCTCTACCCCACCTCGTTCCTCAAGGGCCGTGGGCTGGGCCGTTCCTGCGCGCTGCTGACCGACGGCCGGTTCTCCGGCGGCACCTCCGGCCTGTCCATCGGGCACGTCTCCCCGGAGGCGGCGTCCGGCGGCCTGATCGCGCTGGTCCGCGACGGCGACGAGATCGTCATCGACATCCCGGGCCGGTCGATCGAGCTGAACGTGCCCGCCGACGAGCTGGAGGCACGCCGGGTGGCCGAGGAGAAGCGGGACCGCCCGTACACGCCGGTCGACCGGCAGCGCCCGGTGTCGGCGGCGCTGCGCGCGTACGCGTCGATGGCGACCTCGGCCAGCGACGGCGCCTACCGCCGCGTCCCGGAGTGAGCAACGCGGGGCTCTGCGGCAGGGCCCCGCGCGACGCCCGCCGCCGGTAGGGTCCGGCGGCGTGGAGACGACGGTGAGCTACGCGCGACTGGTCCGGCCCGCGATCGACCGGGTGTACGTGGGCGCCCGCTGGGGAGCCCGCGCCCGGATGGAGGCCTTCTACGCCGAGCGGGGCTGCACACTCGGCGCGGAGAACAGCTTCTTCTCCGGTGTGCTGGCCCGGCCGATGCCCGCCGAGGCGCTGGCCGACGGCCTGATCTACACGTCCGGCAGCATGGACGAGGAACTGGAGCAGGGCATCGTCGTCCGGGACGCCGACGGCGCCTGGCACCTCACCGACCTGGGCCGCGAGCTGACGCTGTTCGCCCAGCGGGCCAGCGGTGAGGCAGCCGAGGAACTGTGGTCGACGCTGCCCGGCGTGCTGCCCGGCCTGAGCATCGTGCCCCGCCTCGCCGACCTGGTCGGCCGGGTGCTGACGCACGCGCATGCCACCGGCGGGCCGGTGTTCCGGGCGATGTCCCCGCCGTACGAGCCGGAGGGCGCCTCCCCGGCGCTGCTGCTCGTCACCCGGCTGGGCTCGCTGCGCCACCACCGCGCCGACGCGCACCGGGCCGCGTGGCGGGCCGCCGGGCTGACCGCCGACGAGATCCGGACGCTGCCGGACGGGCCGGAGCGCGCGGCGATCGAGGCGGACACCGACCGCCGCGACGAGCCGGCGTACGCGGTCCTCACCGAGGCCGAGCGGTGGGAACTGCTGGCCGGCCTCGCCGCCCTGCCCAACTAGGCGTCCACCGGGCGTACGTCGTCGTGGCGGTCCACGGTGTGGCCGGCGCGGGTTACGCGCAGCGTCACCGCCCGGCCGGCGTGCGCGGCAGCCAGCCGGACCAGCGCGGGCACCGGGTCGGTGAGCGGCTCGCGGGCCGCCGAGGCGGGCACCGGCAGCGGCTCGTGCGCGTCGGTCGGGACCAGCTCGCTCAGGTCGTCGGCCAGGTGGGTGAGGCAGTCGTCGAGCGCCGCCGCGAGGCTTGGCCGGTCGGGCAGCTCGTCCGGGTGCACCGGGGCGTCGCGCAGCCGGAGCACCACCGACCACCACCGACCGTCCGGCCAAAACGGATGACCGCCGCACCCGGCGGCGGTCGTTCAGTAGTACTCGCGGATGTAGCCGAGCGCGCGCTCGTACACGTCGTTGTCACGGATTTTGAACTTGATGTAGAGCGTCTTGCGCAGGGACTGCTGGACCTCGCGGTCGCCGTCGCGGGTGTCCTGCCAGCCGGCGAAGCGCACCGCCCGCACGACCTCGTCCACCTCCTCGACGACCTTCTCCACGATGATCGGCGTTCCGTTGCCCTTGAGCGACTGGAACAGTTCGGTGAGCGCCGCCTTGCCCTGGTCCTCACGGGGGATCTGCGCGGCGGCTTTCTCCGCGGCAACGGTGTCCCGGGCGAGGGCGAATAGTTCCTTGAGGAACTCCAGGCTGGCCTGCTGGGCGTGGGCGTACTTCTCCCGCAGCGCCGCGAGCCGCTTGCCGAGTTCGACGAAGGCCGGGTTGCCCTTATGCTTGGCGATGCGGGCGGTGATCCACTTCTCGACCTCGACCGGGTCGATGTCCGGCCGCCGGCCGGACATGAGGTCCTCGATCACCTGGGCGTCGAGCACGATTGTGTCGAGGTCGGTGCGGGGCACCTCGACGGTGACGTGTTCGTTGATGAGTTCCAACGTCTTGGCGCCGAGGGTGTGCCAGACCAGCCGGCCGGCGATGTCCGAGGGCCGCACCGACTCGTACACGTCGGTGAGCCACCGGTAGTCGGCCGCGTAGGGCGAGACGATCGGGTCCGGGCTGAGGGTTTCCCAGAGCTGGGCGACGAGGCTGTAGGCCGCGCCGAAGGCGTCGCGGGCCTCGTCGCTGCTGATCGCGGTCTGCGCGGCGATGAGCCCCTCGTAGCCGCCCACGGTCCGGTCGACGCCGGGGAAGAAGGCCAACGCCGCCTCGATGGCCGGGCGGAGCTGATTCTTCAGCACGGCGATGTTGCTGATCACCTGCTGGACGCTCTTCTCGTCGAAGGCGAACGCCTTGGCGACGTTGTCGAAGATGCCCAGGTAGTCGACGATCAGGCCGTGCGTCTTGCTCGGCGGATAGACGCGGTTGGTGCGGGTGATCGCCTGGAGCAGGTTGTGTTCCTTGAGCGGCTTGTCGACGTACTGCGCGTAGAGGATGGGCGCGTCGAAGCCGACGAGCAGCTTCGCCGTCACAATGATGATTTTCAGGGGATCGGCCGGGTCGTTGAACCGGGCGGTGATGCGCTCCAACTCGTCCCGGTCAGGCGTGTATTCCTTCCAGTCCTCGGGGTCGCGAGCGGTGCGGCTCATGACGACCGTGGAGGCGTCAGGGCCGAGGATGTCGTCGAGTTCCGCCTTGTAGGCGACGCAGGTTTCCTTGTCATAGACGACCACCTGCGCCTTGAACCCCTGCGGCTCGACCTTGGCCCGGAAGTGTTCGGCGATGTCCTCGGCGATCCTGCGGACCCGCCCGGGAGACTTGATCAGCGACTCCAGCGAGGCGGCCCGCCTGGACAGCGTGGACTTGTCGGCCTCGGTGAGCCGGTGCTGCTCGGCCAGCTCCGCGAAGGCGGCGTCGATCGCGGCCTCGTCGAGGTGGATCTCCGACAGGCGCGGCTCGAAGTGCAACGGCAGCGTCGCCCCGTCCCGGATCGAATCCTGGAACGAATACCGTGACAGGTAGCCGCCTTCATCCTTTGTGGACCCGAACCACATGAACGTGTTGCGGTCGCGGCGGTTGATCGGTGTGCCCGTCAGGCCGAAAAGAAACGCGTTCGGCAGGGCCTCGCGCATCTTGCGACCGTAGTCGCCCTCCTGGGAACGGTGGGCCTCGTCGACCATGACGATGATGTTGTCGCGGGCGTCCAGCACGCCCGGCGCCTCACCGAACTTGTGAACCGTGGTGATGATGACCTTCCGCGCACCGGTGCTGAGCAGATCCTGAAGCTCCCGGCGGCTGTTGGTCGAGACGAGGTTCGGCACGTCCGAGGCGTTGAACGTGCCGGTGATCTGGGTGTCCAGGTCGATCCGGTCCACCACGATGATCACGGTGGGGTTGGTCAGGCCCGCCGAGGCGCGCAGCTTCTGCGCGGTGAACACCATGAGCAGTGACTTGCCCGAACCCTGGAAGTGCCAGATCAGGCCCTGCTTGATCCGCCCGTGCAGCACCCGCTCGACGATCAGGTTCGTCGCCTGGAACTGTTGGAATCGCGCGATGATCTTTATCTTGCGGTGCTTCTTGTCGGTGGCGAACACCGTGAAGAAGCGCAGGAAGTCCAGCACCGCCGCCGGTGACAGCACACCCTCGGCCGCCTCGTGCACCACCGCCAGACCGGACCGCGCCGGGGCGTCGTCGTCCGACTCCTCACGCCACGGCCCCCACAGGCCGACCGGCATGCCGACCGAGCCGTACCGGAAATCCTTGCCCTCGGTGGCGAAGCTGAACACGTTCGGCACGAAGAACGCCGGTACGTTGACCTCGTAGTCCTCGTTGATCTGCGCCGCCGCGTCGATCCAGGAGTACGCCGGCCGGACCGGCGACTTCGCCTCACCCACCACCAGCGGGAAGCCGTTGCACCAGAGCACCAGGTCGAAGCGGCGCTCGACCCGTCCGACCTGGTAGGTCACCTCCGTCGAGACGATCCACTGGTTGGTGCTCGGCTCCGGGTTGTCGAAGTCGATCAGACGAACGGTGACGTGCTCACCGACGGGGCCGAACGGCATCGACTTCTGGCCGGTCAGCCAGGCGGCGAACTGCTCGTTGGCGATGACCGGGTTTGGGGTCCGCCGCGCAGCCAGGATGACCGCCTGAAGCTGGTAGATGACCTCGTCGGCGCGCCGGGGGTCGGCTTCGATGGCAGGATTTAGCCGGATGAGGGCCTCTTTGAGCGGCCCCTCAAGCAGGACCTCGTCCTCCCGTCGAGGCAACTGCTTGCCGGCAATGAACTGGGTGTCACGCGAAGCAACAAGGTCACGGACGAAGTCCCGAACCGCATTCGCCTCATTAAATTTCAACTAAGTCCCCCGAAGACCTCACGTCTAAGCGTCGCGCTCAGTTCGCTAATAGCTGAAACCCGACTAGCTGCCGCACGCCGCGATTGACGAAGGGCGTCGATCCGGCTAACGATGGCGCGCTGGATTTCGATTGCAGGTATTGGAATCCGCACCATCTTGAGCTTGGTCGCACTGATATTCGCTTGCTGCACTCCCTTTGAGAGATGCACACGGATACGCCTCTGCCCGAGCCTTGAGTTAATGAAATAATTCAGATACTCGGAATCTAGAATACCGAACCGAGGCCTAAGTCTCACCAAGTACGAGGCAAAGACGAAATCCCCCTCAAGGTCAAACAAGCCCGACCGACCAACATGCTCGACGCTATTCGTGCGATTGAACAACACGTCGCCTGGCAACAATCGGTAAGCCTCGAGGTCTTCGGCGGAGATCTCGCAGTATTTGAGGTCCTGGCCAACCACAGCGCCCGCAAGCAAGTTTGTCATTCGAAGCAGTGGATATGGACCTTCTTCGTCAGCAGGTATCGAAAGGCCATACTGGCACACCTCAAGGACGTCAGCTAGAGGTCGTTCGGAGGCGCCTGATCGAGCGAGCGACGTGTCGGTTAAATCCTTGACCGCGTCATCTAATGCCACCACCACACGCTTTGCTGCCTGCCGATCCCGCTCAACGGCCCAGAAGAGGTCAGCGATTCGCCGTTGTTCGTCGACAGGCGGCAAATCGAACTCGTATCGCGCAACATCAGACCAGTTGAGATACGGGTTGACCGAACCTTTCGATTCTTGAATTGCGAAGGCATGAAACAGCTCGGTTGTCATCACGAAAGGCAAGAATTCTTGCAGCATTCGGTCACGGTCTTTAGTCTCGAGCACGTACGTGGTGTTAGCAGTCACACCGTCAAATTCTGCAACCGCAACCTTTCGCAGATAAGCCCTACGAGAACCATAGAGGACTTGACCAGGACGGAAGCGGCGATGGAAGGCGGGACCGAGGTAGCCGTCTCCCACTTGACCCCAGCGGTGAACCTTGAGATCGTCCGATTCCATATGTTCGCCGGCAACGTAGCGGTCGATCTTGCCAGAATTAGGATCCACTCTTTCTCTAGATGCCACCGCAGTGTCACCTAGCGCCACACGCTTCCATGCACTTCGGTCAAGGTCAGGAATCACGACTCACCTCCCGGCGCAGAAGTTCAAGAACATGTTCAATCGCAGCATCGGCTCCGACAGCCGCAACTCTCCACGCGTCGATCGCTTCAGCCCCGTTCATCCCTTGGGCGCGACTAGTCACAGAGGCCCTGGTAACGTATAGGGGAATCGCAAGACTGTACTGCTTTTCAGCAATCTGATCATGGCTGGCAGTGGCGGCGAATCCGTCAATACCGATGAACGCTTCATAGGCACGGCAAATTTTTCCCTGATGCTGCTCACGCAAGAACGATTGCGCCTGCTCGCGAGCAACCTCGTTGAGCGCGTCAATAAAGAGAACTTTACCGCACCGCTCGGCCGGCTTTTGGCTTCGGAGTGTTATTACGACGGCTTCCATCGGAGAATTGTAAAAAAGACCTGCTCCGAGCCCTATGACAGCCTCAAGCAGATCGGATCTGATCAGCTTCTCGCGAAGACCAGCCTCCTCGCGGCGGAAGAGGACCCCGTGAGGAAATAGAATCGCGGCCCTTCCGGTCTGCGGATCGAGGCTGGCGGCGATGTGTTGGAAGAACGCGTAGTCAGCGCGCCCCTGCGGCGGCACCCCCCACATGTTGCGGCCGTACGGGTCGTTGGTGAAGGCGGTCCGGTTCCATGCCTTGATGGAGTACGGCGGGTTGGCGAGCACCACATCGAACGTACGCAGCCGGTTACCGTCGAGGAAGGCGGGCTTGGTGAGCGTGTCGCCGTACGCGATCTCACCGTCGACGATGCCGTGCAGGAACAGGTTCATCCGGGCGATGGCCGACGTCCCGTAGTTCAGTTCCTGCCCGTACAGCCGCAGGTTGCGCCACTCCTTGCCCTGCCGGCGCAGCTCGGCGGCGGTGGAGATGAGCATCCCCCCGGTGCCGCAGGTCGGGTCGTAGACCGACTCCCCCGGCTCGGGCTTGAGCATCATCGTCATCAGGTGGACGAGCGTGCGGTTGGTGTAGAACTCCTGGGCGGTGTGGCCGGAGTCGTCGGCGAACTTCTTGATCAGATATTCGTACCCCTGACCTAGTTCGTCCTCCGGCAGGTTCGCCACCGACAGTGTCTTGGTGGAGAAGTGCTCGATGAGTTCCTTGACGGTCCGGTCGGGCAGCAGGCTCTTGTTGCCCCACTCGCCGTCGCCGAACACGCCGGTCAGCGTGTCCGGGTTGGCCGCCTCGATCGCCCGCATGGCGGCCAGGACCGCCGCGCCGACGTCGGTGCCGGCCGCGCGGATGTCCTTCCAGTGGGCGCCGTCGGGGATGGCGAACCGGTGGTTCTCCGGCAGGTCGGCCAGTTCCTCTTCGCCGTAGGTGGCCAACGCGGCGGCACGCTCCTCGTCGTAGACGTCGGAGAGCCGCTTGAGGAAGACCAGCGGGAAGATGTACTGCTTGTAGTCCCCGGCGTCGATGAGGCCGCGCAGCACGACTGCCGCGCCCCACAGGTAGGACTCCAGCTCGCGCTGGGTGATGCGGGTGCTCATGCCGTCACCTCTTTCGGCCCGAGGCCCCACTTGGTCAGTTCGGCCTCCAGCGCGGCGCGCGTCTCGCGGGCGGCGGCGTGGGCCGCTTCGAGGTCGGCCAGGGCCTGCTCCAGCGTGCGTTGTTCGCCGTCGTCGACGGGCGCGACGTACAGCGGGATGTTGAGGTTGAATCCGTTGGCCTTGATGTCGTTGAGCGTGGCGACCGCCGCCAGGCCCGGTGCGTCGGTGAATTCCTGGACGGTCCGCAGCAACGTGTCGGCGTGCTCGGGTTCGAGCGTGTTCTGGTTACGGCCACGCCGGAACAGCGTCTCGCCGTTGACGAACAACACCCGGCCCGCGCGCTCCTCGGCCTTACGCCGCCGCAGGATCAGCACGGACGCGGCCAGGCCGGTGCCGTAGAAGAGATTCGGCGCGAGGCCGATCACGGCTTCGACCAGGTCGGCCTTCAGCACGAACTCGCGGATGTGCCCCTCGGCGCCCTGGCGGAACAGCGCACCCTGCGGGAGGACGACGGCCACCCGGCCGGTGCCGGGCGCCGCGGATTCGATCATGTGCTGGACCCATGCCCAGTCGGCGTACCCCTTGGGTGGCACGCCCCCGAGCCGGTTGCGGCCCCACGGGTCGGTGCCCCACGCCACGTCACCCCAGTTCTTGAGCGAGAACGGCGGGTTGGCGATGACGCAGTCGAACCGGGTGAGGCGACCGCCGTCGAAGAAGGCCGGCGCGCGCAGCGTGTCCTCGTGCTCGATCTTGAAGTCCTGCACGCCGTGCAGAAGCAGGTTCATCTTGGCGAGGCCGGAGGTGGCGAGCACCTTCTCCTGGCCGAAGAGCTTGCCCCGGAGGGTCTGCGGTCGGCCGCCCTGGCGCTTCACGTGCTCGATGACCTCGATGAGCATGCCGCCCGTGCCGCAGGCCGGGTCGTAGACCGTCTCGCCCTCCTGCGGGTCGAGGATGTCAACGAGCAGCCGCACCACCGGACGCGGGGTGTAGTACTCGCCGGCCTTCTTGTTCGACTGGTCCGCGAACCGCTTTATGAGATATTCGTACGCCTGCCCGAACACGTCCGGTGCAACGACGGCGTTACTCAGCGTCCGGGTGGAGAAGTGCTCGATGAGATCGCGCAGCTTGGCGTCGGGCAGCTTGTCCTTGTTGGTCCAGGCCGCACTGCCGAAGATGCCGTACAGCACGTCCGGGTTGACCTTCTCTATCGCCCGGAACGCGGTCACCAGGGCCTGACCGATGTTCTCGGTACGGGCGCGCACGTCCTCCCAGAGGCTGCCGGCAGGAATGCCGAAGCGATGGTTCTCCGGGAACGACGCATACGCGTGGTCGCCGTCCGACTCCGCCAGCGCCCGCTCGTACTCCTCGGTGTAGACGTCGCTGATCCGCTTGAAGAACATCAGCGGGAAGATGTACGCCTTGAAGTCCGCCTGGTCGATGCTGCCGCGTAGCAGGTCGGCGGCGCGGGCCAGATATTGCTCCAGCTCCGAGAGGCTGAGCGGGATGGCGAGCGTGTCACGGGGTGTCGCGGAAGCCCGCGCATAACGCTCGGTCATGTCGCGGTCCGGTCATGGGTCATGCTTGGTGCTGTCTCCTCGTGCGCGGGCGGTCACGAATCCGTGCCGGTCCACCGTAGTCGCATGTGCGACTGGCAAGGATTCCCGGCACCGGGATGTTCCCGGCGTGCCATCCGACGCGTTGCTCACCCGATCGTGCGAGAGATCGGCCCGCAGTCAGCTACCGGACAGAAGCGCCGCAGGGCCCGAACCGATGACGTGGACCTCTCCGTCCGGCCAACTCCCGGCGGGGCGGCAGCTTCAGGCCGTTCCGCGTGGTTTACTCGCATGGAACGGCCGCAAGGCCCGGAAATCAGAGGGCACAGCAATGCTGTTGAGTTTCCGCTTCGCCAACCACCGATCGTTTCGGGACGAGCAGCACCTCAACCTGACGCCGGCCTATCGCAGCGCCGAACACGACCAGGCGGTCCGGGTGGTCGGCATCTTCGGCGCGAACGCCTCCGGCAAGTCCAACTGCCTGCATGCCCTGGGGTTCATGCGCCGCTTCGTGATCTTCTCCGACCGGGAGGTCGAGCCGGGCCTCGGTGTGGCCCGCGAGCCGTATCGAATGACGGCCGACTCGCTTGAGGCACCGTCCCACTACGTCGTCGACCTCGAACTGAATGGCATTCGGCACACCTACGGCTACACCGTGGACAACGACGGCGTCCTGGACGAGTGGCTATACCACTATCCGCTCAGGCGGAAGCGGCGGGTCTTCGAGCGCAACGGCGACTCCTTCGCCTGGGGCGATGAGTCAGGCCAGCGCGCCCTGCTGGAACGGATCGCCGAAGTCACCGCTCCCACTGCTCTGTTCCTCAGCACCATCGCCCGCTTCGACCACCGGCAGGCCGCACCGGACAGGGTCGAGCCCGAGCCGCTCCGCGATGTCTACCGCTGGTTCCAGCGAATGAGGAACCGGAGCCAGCCTCAACTGAGTGGTGGGTACCGATCGGGGTGGCCCGACAGCGATGCCGGCAGGCGGGCCTTGGTCGAGCTGCTGAGGGCAGCGGATGTCGGAATCGTCGACGTGGTAGAGGTGACCAGCACGGTGACCGACGAGCAGCCCTTGCTGTTCCGCCTCGAGGATCCGAGCATCGGACGGGGGATGCGCAGAAACGCCCGTAACCGGGTGGGCCAGGAGCGGAAGCGGCTGAAGTTCGCCCATCAGGGGCCGGCTGGCGAGGTGCAGTTCGAGCTGGCCGAGGAGTCGACCGGTACGCAACAGCTACTTGGCCTCGCGATCGAAGCAGCCGAGATCCTCGGCGAGGGCGGCACCATGTGCGTCGACGAGATCGACGCCAGCCTGCATCCGCTGCTCACGGCGCGGCTCATCGCTCTCTTCCGGTCCACCACCTCGAACCCTCGGGGTAGCCAGCTCATCTTCACCAGTCACGATGCGGCTCTCCTCGGCACCATCGACACCGAGGAAATCCTCCATCGGGACGAGATCTGGTTCACCGAGAAGGACGCCGATGGCGCATCCACGCTGTATCCGCTGACCGACTTCAAGCCCCGCAAGGAAGGCGAGAACCGGCAGCGCCGCTACCTGAACGGCAACTACGGCGCGGTGCCGGACCTTTCGGCATATCTGTTCGAGCAGGCTCTGGCGGCACGAGGACCGGTGGATGACGAAGCGGCGGACTGACCAGCAGCGCAAGAGCGCCACGAACCGCGAAACCGACCTTCGCCGTCGGCTCCCCACCCGGGAGCAGCGACGAACCGTCCTCGTCGTCACCAACGGTGAGTCGACCGAGCGCGCATATCTCGACGGGCTCCGGCGGGAGCGGTGGCTTGCACACCGTCTCGTCGTGGCCGTGGAAAAGGGGTCACCGGTCGACGCGGTGCGAGGCGCCGCTCGCCGCCGCGACGACAACGACTTCGACGAGGCGTACGTCGTCTGTGACGTCGACCATTACGCGCCGGCGGAGTCGGAGCGGGAAGCCCGGCGGCACGAGGTCACCCTGCTGTGGTCGAATCCCTGCTTCGAGGTCTGGCTGATTCTGCACCGCGACGCGTGCACCCGGCACCTGGATAACGCGGAGAAGGCCAAGGAACTGCTACGCCGATACGTACGTAACTGGGACAAGACCCGGCTCGACTTCGACGACTTCCGCGACGGGCTCGACTCCGCCATCGAACGGGCGCGAACGCTGAGTGAACCCCCCGACGCGAACCCCTCCACGGCGGTCTGGCGGTTGGTGCTGGCGCTTCGCTGACCTGGCGGGAGAACAAGACTCCGCTGGCGGGCTTGCCCCTCACAGGCGAGTAGGAGCGGGGCTTGCGGCGAGGGCGATGCCCCGGGCGTACCTGATGGCGGCCGGGGTGTCCGCGAACACCAGGCCCTCGCGGCGCAGCTCGTCGGCGACGCCGAGCGTGCTGAGCACCTGGTCGTGGCCCGGGGTGATGCCGGAGAGCAGCACCGTGATCCCCCGGGCGCGCAACCGGGCGATGGCGTCGCCGAGCACCTGCGCGCCCGTCGCGTCGACGGTGGAGACGCGGGACATCCGCAGGATCACCACCCGCACGTCGGCCACCTCGGCCAGTTCCAGCAGGAAGGTGTGCGCGGCGGCGAAGAACAGCGGCCCGTCCAGCCGGTACGCGACGATGTGCTCGGCGAGCAGCGCGTGCTCCTCGGCGCTGTGCTCGCCGGTGTCCAGCGGCACCTGTTCCAGCTTGGCGCTGCGGGCCACCGCGCGCAGCGCCAGGACCGCCGCGACGGCGAGCCCGACGACCACCGCCGTCACCAGGTCCCAGATGACAGTGACGGCGAACGTCAGCACCAACACCACCGCGTCGGCGCGGGTGGCCCGCATCAGCGCGAGCAGGGAGGCCGCCTCCACCATCCGTACCGTGGTGGCGAGCAGCACCCCGGCCAGGGCGGCCAGCGGGATGCGGCCGACCAGCGGGGCCGCGGCGAGCACGATCGCGGCGAGGGCCACCGCGTGGGTGAGCGCGGCGAGCTTCGAGGACGCCCCGGCGCGGACATTCACCGCGGTACGGGCGATGGCGGCGGTCGCCGGGATGCCGCCGAAGACCGGGGAGGCGAGGTTGGCCAGGCCCTGGCCGAACAGTTCCCGGTCCGGGTCGTGCCGCTCGCCTATTGTCATGCCGTCGGCCACCGTGGCGGAGAGCAGGCTCTCCAGGGCGGCGAGCGCGGCCACGGCCAGGGCGCTCGGCAGCAGTACGCCCAGCGCGCCGAGGTCCACGAAGTCCAGCGACGGCGCGGGCAGCCCCTGCGGCAGCTCGCCGATCCGGGCCAGGTCGATCGGGGTCAGCTCGGCGAGCAGCGTCGCAGCGGCCACTCCGACCAGGGAGAACGGCACGGCGGGCCGCCACCGGCCGCCGAGCAGCATCAGCGCCGCCACGCCGAGCGCCACAGCGATCGCGGCGGGCCGGGGCTGCGCGGCGAACCGGGCGACCGCGTCGGCTGCGACCGCCCACACCTTCTCGCCGTGCGCGCCGGTGACGCCGAGCGCGGCCGGTACCTGTTGCAGCGCGATGACCACGGCGATGCCGGCGGTGAAGCCCTCGATCACCGGGGACGGCAGGTAGCGGACGTACCGGCCGAGGCGGGCCACTGCGAGCGCGATCAGGATCAGCCCGGCCAGCGCGCCGACCATCAGCACGCCACCGGCGCCGAACTGCTGCACCACCGGCACCAGCACCACAGTCATGGCCCCGGTGGGACCGGAGACCTGGAGGTTGGAGCCGCCGAAGACCGCCGCGACGGCTCCGGCGACGACGGCGGTGACCAGGCCGGCCTGCGCGCCGAGCCCGGAGGTGACGCCGAAGGCGAGCGCCAGGGGCAGCGCCACCACGGCGACGGTGAGCCCGGCGAGCAGATCGCGCCGGGGTGAGCGGCGCGCTGCCGCCCAGTCGGCCCGGCCGGGCAGCAGCCCGCGGAACAGCCGGCCCGCCTGCCGGACGACGTCACCGGCCAGGAGGCGGCCGGACGCCGCCGCGCTCACCGGTCCGTCCCGGAGGCCCGCAGCTCGTCCAGCAGTGCGTCCCGGTCGGTGAGGACCGCACCGAGGATGCGTCGTCCGGCGGCGAGCAGGTCGGCCACGTCGGGGGTGCTGAGGGCGTACATGACCAGCGGACCGTCCCGGTACGAGGTGACCATGCCGGCGCGGCGCAGCACGGCGAGCTGCTGGGAGAGGTTCGACGCCTCCACGTCGATGGCGGCCAGCAGGTCGCGTACCGGCTTCGGCCCGTCCTGGAGCAGTTCGAGCACCCGGATGCGCACCGGGTGCCCGAGGGTGCGGAACAGCTCCGCCTTGGCCTGGTACAGCGGCACCGACATGACTCACCCCTCCGACGACTCTGAAGACTTTAGCACTTGCAGAAATCTTCAAATCGACGGAGATGGGGTGTGACCCCTCAGACGAGGTCGTTGACGCAGCGCAGCACCGGGCGGCGGGTGAGCGCGTCGGCGTCGAGCGGGCCCGGCGCGTGCACGGTGAACGTCGCGCTCTCCCCCGGCAGCAGCGTCACCAGGGCCCGGTCCACCTGCGCGGCCGGATCGAGGCGATCCGGGAACAGCGTCAGGTCGCGCAGCACGGTCCGGGCGGTCACCCTGACCCGCCGGCCGCCGTCGACCGGCTCGGCGGTCGCGTCCCACTGCGCCGCCGGCCACCGCACGTCGCGGTCCTCGGCGAAGAACCACAGCGCGCGCTCCGCGGCGTCCCCGGCGTCCGCGACGAGCAGTTCCGCGCGGCCGTCGTCCGGCCGCGCCAGCTCCGCCGGGAGTTCCACCACGACCGAGGAGTACGCGGGGACGTCGAGGTCGACCGAGGTCTTCGCCCTCGGCTCCCCGGTGAGGGCCAGCCGGGTGACGGTGGCCGGCCCGCTCCACGCATGGGCGGTCTCGTTCACCGCCACCAGCGCCAGCCCGCCGTCGCGCGGCTGCACGGTGAGCAGCCGGTCGGCGTAGGCGCGGCGCAGCGCGTGCCAGAGGGGTTTGCGGCGGCCGTCGCCGTCGATCGCCGACCACGACGTGACCGGCCAGCAGTCGTTCAGCTGCCACACGACGGTGCCGGTGCAGACCGGCCGGTGCGAGCGGAAGTGCTCGACGCCGAGCTGGATGGCGCGGGCCTGGTTGAGCTGGGTGAGGTAGTGCCAGTCGTCGAAGTCGGCGGGTGGCGGCAGGTGGGCGTCGAGCCCGCGCCGGAGCTTGCCGTCCCCGTCCGCGGCCTTCTGGTGGTGCGCCATGCCCGGCGAGTCGTGCGCGAGCGGGTCGTCGGACAGGGCCCGGCGCAGCGTCGCGTACGCGGGCGGCGCCTGGTAGCCGAACTCGGCCACGAACCGGGGCACGTAGTCCCGGTAGCGCGTGTAGTCGTCGGTGTTCCACACGTCCCAGATGTGCGTGGTGCCGTGCGCCGGGTCGTTGGGATGCACGTCCTCGCTGCCGGACCAGGGGCTCCCCGGCCAGTACGGGACCGTCGGGTCCAGCTCCCCGACGATCCCCGGCAGCAGGTCCAGGTAGTAGCCGCGCCCCCAGGTACGCCCGGCCAGGGGCTCCTGCCAGTCCCAGTCGTGCCAGCCCCAGATGTTCTCGTTGTTGCCGGTCCAGAGCACCAGCGACGGGTGCCCGGCGAGGCGGGTCACCTGCTCGCGCGCCTCCGCCTCGACCTCGGTGCGGAACGGTTCCTCCTCCGGGTACGCCGCACAGGCGAACAGGAAGTCCTGCTGCACCAGCAACCCGATCTCGTCGGCAAGGTCGTAGAAGTCGTCCGACTCGTACCGGCCGCCGCCCCAGACGCGCAGCAGGTTGACGTTCGCGCCGGCCGCCTGGCCGAACCGCTCGGCGAGGCGCTCCCGGGTGACCCGGTTTCCGAACGCGTCGTCGGGGATCCAGTTGACGCCCTTGACGAACACCGGCACGTCGTTGACGTGCAGCGTGAACGGGGTGCCGTGCGCGTCGGGTGTGGTGTCGAGCCGGACCGAACGGAACCCGATCCGCCGGGCGGCGGCGTCCAGCTCCCGGCCGTCGGCGCCGTGCAGGGTGACGTCGAGGTCGTAGCGCGGCTGGTCGCCGTACCCGATCGGCCACCACAGCGCGGGGTCCGCGACGGTGAGCGTCACGACGGCGGTCCGCTCCCCCGCCGGTACGACGACCTCGCCGCTGACGCCGGCGACGGCGGCGCGGACGGTCAGCGGCTCGTCGCCGGCCCGCTCGACCTGCACGTGCAGCTCGACCCGGCCGACTCCGTCGGCCACCGTCACGAGCGGCCGGACCGACGCGAACCGGGCGGTGGACCAGGCGTGCAGGCCGATGTCGCGCCAGATTCCGGCGGTGACGAGCGTCGGTCCCCAGTCCCAGCCGAAGTTGCAGGCGGTCTTGCGGATGAAGTGGAACGGCTCCGGGTACGCGTTGGGCCGGTCACCGAGCCGGTCCCGGTGCGCCTCGGCATACCGGTACGGGGAGGCGAAGCGTACGGCCAGGGTGTTGCCGTCCGGGCGCAGCAGCGCGCGGACGTCGAAGCGGTACGAGCGGTGCTGGTTCTCGGTGCGGCCGACCTCGACGCCGTTGAGCGTCACGGTGGCGACGGTGTCGAGCCCGGCGCAGACCAGGTCGACCCGGTCGCCGTCACCGGGTCGCCCGGTGAACGTGGTCTCGTAGACCCAGTCGGTGCGGCCGATCCAGGTGAGGCGGTTCTCGTTGTCGTCCAGGTACGGGTCGGGGATGAGGCCCGCCGCCAGCAGGTCGGTGTGCACGCAACCCGGGACCGTGGCCGGCACGGCCGTCCCGGCGATCTCCGGCGGCACCGCCGTACCGGGCTCGGCCCGCAGCGTCCATCCCTCGTGCAGCAGCGTTCGACGGCTCACGACTTCACCGCGCCTTCCATGATTCCGCGGACGATCTGACGCCCACCGATGAACAGCATGACCAGCAGGGGGACGGTGGCGATGAACGCACCAGCGAGCACCCGCCGGTAGATCACGTAGTTGCCGCTTGCGAGGTCGGAGACCGCCACCATCGACGTCGGGTAGTCGGTGCCGCTGAGCGTGATCAGCGGCCACTGGAAGTCGTTCCAGGTCGCCACGAACGTGAGCAGGCCGAGCACCGCCAGGGCCGGGCGGATCGCGGGCAGCACGATCGTCGCGTACACCCGCATGGTCGTGGCGCCGTCGACCCGGGCCGACTCGATCAGCTCGTCCGGGACGGTGTTCACGATGAACTGCCGCATGTAGAACACGCCGAACGCGGTGACCAGGCCGGGCGCGATGACGGCGAGCAGCGTGCCGTTCCAGCCGAGCTTGCCCATCACGATGTAGAGCGCGACGATGCCGAGCTGGTTGGGCACGGTCAGGGTGAGCACCACGAACAGCATCAGCGCGCGGCTGCCTTTGAAGCGCAGCTTGGCGAACGCGAAGCCGGCCAGCGAGCAGAAGAACAGCACCGAGGCGGTCACGACGGCGGAGACGATGACGCTGTTGACCAGTGACGCGGCGAAGTAGACGTCCTGGAGGGAGAAGACCTCGTCGACGTTCGTGAGGAAGCGGTCGCCGGGGACCACAGCGGGTGGCAGCTTCGCCAGCGCCTCGTCGTCGCTGGTGGCGATGACGAACATCCAGTAGAGCGGGAACGCGGCGAACAGCATGCTCACCGCGAGCAGCAGGTAGGTCCAGAGCCCGGCCGGGGTGTCCTGCGGCGCCCGGGCCACCACACGTCGCGTCGTCACCGGCGGCCTCCGGAGAGTCGGTTGGTCAGCAGGTAGTTGACGCCGGCCACGATCAGGATGATCAGGAACAGCGCCCACGACATCGCGGCCGCGTACCCGAGGTTGAGGTCCTTCCAGCCGACCTTGTAGATGAGCTGGGCGATGGTCTGCCACTCGCCGTCCGGCCCGCCGGTCGCCGCCTGCGCGTTCGGGTCGAACAACATCGGCTCGGTGAACAGCTGCAACCCGCCGATGGTGGACAGGATGACTGTGAACAGGACCACCGGCTGGATCATCGGCACGGTGATCCGCCAGAGCTGCTTCCACGGGCCGGCGCCGTCGATCGCCGCGGCCTCGTAGACGTCGCGCGGAATGGACTGCATGGCGGCCAGGTAGAGCAGCGCGTTGTAGCCGATCCACTTCCAGTTGACCATGGTGGCGATGGCGATCCAGGCGTGCAGCTTGTCCGCCCGCCAGTCGATCGGGTCCTCCGGGCCGCCGATGCCGAGCAGGCCGAGCGCCCAGTTCGCCATGCCGAAGTCGCGGGAGAAGAAGACGCTGAACACCATCGTCGAGGCCACGATCGGTGTCACGTACGGCAGCAGCACGCCCACCCGCCACCACGTCTGCGCCCGCAGCCTGCGGTTGAGCAGCGACGCGACGAGCAGCGCGAGCAGCAGTTGCGGCACGGTGGAGAGCAGGAAGATGCCGAACGTGTTGGCCAGGGCGTTCCAGAAGTCGTCGTCGGCGACCAGGCGGCTGAAGTTCTCGGTGCCCGCCCAGTACGGCAGCGTCGGGTCGTCGAGGCGGTAGTTGCGCAGCGACACGACCGCGTTGAACAGCAGCGGGAACAGCCCGAACACGAGGAAGAGCAGGAAGAACGGCGCGATCATCAGGTACGGCATGTAGCGCATGTCGAAGCGGTACAGCCGGTCGCGCCAGCTCATCCGCCGGTCGCCGGCGCCGGTACGGCCGGGCTTGCGCGCGGGTGGACGGCCTGGTGGCGCGGGCGCGGCACGGGTGCTGGACATCTGTTCACTCCAGGGCCGGGAGATCGGACGGTGACGGGGCGGACCGGGCCGCCCCGTCACCTGTGACGCGTCAGGACTTGGCGGCCTTCTCGGCCTCCTTGACCGCCTCGTTCCAGGCGGCGTCGGACTTGAGCGACTTGTTCTCCACCCGCCGGATGACGTTCTCGACCGCCACCCGGGTCGGGCCGTTCTTGCGGCCCAGGTACTGCGGGGTGAGGCCCTGCGCCATCTTCGGGAAGATCTGGCCGACCGGGGCGTCGTTGAAGAACGGGTTCTTGAAGTCGGCGATCGCCGGGTCGCTGTAGAGCGCCGGCTGCGACGGCAGATTGCCGACCTTCTTGAAGATCTCGATCTGCTGCTCCGGCGCGACCAGCCAGGTCAGCAGCTTGTACGCCTCGTCGACGTTCTTGCCCTGCTTGGGCAGCGTCAGGAAGGAGCCACCCCAGTTGCCGCCGCCACCCGGTACCGCGGCGATGTCCCACTTGCCCTCGGTGCCCGGTGCGGTGTCCTTGATGTGGCCGAGCATCCACGCCGGGCAGGCGAGCACCGCGAACGCGCCGCTGGTGAAGCCCTTGTCCCAGTCGGCCTGGAAGCTGACCAGGTTGGCCGACAGCCCGGCGCCGACCGCCTTGACCGTGTAGTCGAACGCGACCTTCGGGCCCTGCTCCATCCGGAGCTGGTCCTGCTCGTCGTAGAACCCGACCGGCTGCTGGCCCAGGATCGGATTGAACAGGTTGGTGCCGGCGTCGATGAACTTCTTCTTCGTCTTGGCGGTGTACTGCTGGCCGACCTCGATGAACCTGTCCCAGGTGGGCCAGAGCGCTGACACCTGGTCGCGTTCGGTGGGCAGGCCGGCGGCCTTGAACAGGTCGGTGCGGTAGCACATGGCCAGGCCGCCGACGTCGGTGCCGAGGCCGATCTGCGTCTTGCCGTCCGCCGACAGCGACTGCTTCCACTTCCAGGGCAGGTACTTGCTCTCGTACGAGCCGGCGCCCTTGTCGAGCAGGTTGACGAACTTGTCGGACTGGCTGCGGAACTGGACCATGAAGCCCTCGTCGATCGCCGCGATGTCGGGCGCGCCGTTGCCGGCGACGAGCTTCTTCTGCAGGTCCTCGTGCTGGGCGTTGTACTCGCCCGAGTTGAGCTGGATCTTGACGTTCGGGTGCTCGGCCTCGTACTTGGCCTTCAGATCCTGGAGCCCGAAGTCGCCCCAGAAGTTGATTTTCAGCGTGACCTGACCACCGGCCGAGTCCGAGCCGCCGGTGGTGCTCCTGCCGCTGCAGGCGGCGATCATGACCAGGCTGACGGCACCGACGGCGGCCACCCGCGCCAGGTGCGTCCAGGACCGTCTCATCTCATCCTCCGCGCCGAATGGGAACGCTCCCGAATATCGAGAGACGTTGACTGAACCGGATAAGTGACGCCACCGTACGGTCCTCATTCATGACTGTCAACGGTCGGTTACCGAGGTGCCGGTTCGGTAACCTCGCCGCCGCTCACGACCACGCTCCGGGCGGTCGTCGGCGGGCTCGCGCTCTAAGCTGAACCGCACAAGCGACTGCCACCGGATGCGGTCCACCGGCGCCGCCGGCGGCACCCGGGCCCGGCACCGCGTGCAGTAGCGTCACCAGACGCCGGTGATCCGGCGACCGGAAGCGCCCGCGAGGGCCGGACACAGTGGAGGAACGCTTCGGTGAAGCGGCCGACCATCGCCGACGTCGCCCGGCGCGCCGGGGTCTCCAAGGGCGCGGTGTCGTACGCCCTGAACGGCCAGCCCGGTGTCTCCGAGGCGACCCGGCAGCGGATCCTCGCCATCGCCGCCGAGATCGGGTTCCGCCCGAGCAGCGCCGCCCGCGCGTTGTCCGGCGCCACCGCCAAGGCGGTCGGGCTGGCGCTGTGCCGCCCCGCCCGGATACTCGGCATCGAGCCGTTCTTCATGGAGCTGATCAGCGGCGTCGAGGCCGAACTGTCGGCCCGCTCGTACGCGCTCACGCTCCAGGTCGTCAGCGACCAGGAGGCCGAGATCGCCGTCTACCGGCGGTGGTGGGCCGAACGCCGGGTGGACGGCGTGCTCGTCTGCGACCTGCGCACCGAAGACCGGCGCGTGCCGGCGCTGGAGGAACTGCAACTGCCGGCGGTGGTGATCGGCGGGCCCGGGCACACCGGGGGCCTGGCGAGCGTCTGGGCCGACGACGCGGCGGCCCTCGTCGAAACCGTGGAGTATCTGGTCGCGCTCGGCCACCGGCGCATCGCCCGGGTCGGCGGGCTGCAGTCGCTGCTGCACACCGAGATCCGCACCGAGGCGTTCACCGGCGTGTGCCGGCGGCTCGGGCTGGACGAGGCGACCACCGTCTGGTCCGACTACACCGGCGAAGAGGGCGCGCGGGCCACCCGGCGGCTGCTCAGCTCCGCCGGCCGCCCCACCGCGGTGATCTACGACAACGACGTGATGGCGATCGCCGGGCTCTCGGTGGCCCAGGAGATGGGCCTCACCGTGCCGGGCGACCTGTCCATCGTGGCCTGGGACGACTCGCCGCTCTGCCGGCTGGTGCACCCGCCGCTCACCGCGCTGGGCCGGGACATCCCGGCGTACGGCGCGCACGCCGCCCGTCAGCTCCTGGCCGTGATCGCGGGCGAGCCGGCCGCCGTCGTGCAGGACGAGACCGCGCATCTGACGCCGCGCGGCAGCACCGCCCCACCGCGTACGACGAACCGCTGAACCGGTTCAGCTCACCGCGCGGTGGACGGGTACTCCTCGAACCACGCCTCGACCCGTTCGGCGGTCGCCGGCCGGGCCAGCGCGAAGCCCTGGCCGTACCGGCAGCCGGCCCGCCGCGCACCCGCCACCTGGACCTCCGACTCCAGTTCCTCGACCACCAGCTCCACGCCGAGCCGGTCGGCCAGGTTCGCCACCACGTCGATCAGCGGACGCTGCCCGTCCCCGCCCGGGCCGACCAGGTGCGGGCCCACCTTGAGCAGGTCGATCGGCAGCCGGCGGAGCTGCGCGAGCGAGGCGTGCTCGGCCCGGAAGTCGTCCAGCGCGATCCGCACGCCGATCGACCGCAGACCGGCCAGCCGGGCCACCACTGTGGACGGCTCCGCGCCCACCACCGGCTCGGCCACCTCCACCACCAGCCGTTCCGGCACCACGTCGTACGCGGCCAGCGCGGTAGCGGTACGCGCCACGAAGTCCGGTGCGGCCAGCTCGCGCGGCGTCACGTTCACCGCCATCCACAGATCGCGGCCGCCCTCCGACCACGCGGCGAGCTGGCGGCAGGCCCGGTCCAGCACCCACCGCCCGATCTCGCCGGTCAGGTCGAGGTCGGCCGCCACCGGCAGCAGCTCGGCCGGCAGCACGGTGCCCAGCGCCGGGCTGCGCCAGCGCAGCAACGCCTCGGTGCCCACGGGCATCCGGTCGGCGAGCGCCACCACCGGCTGGTAGACCAGGTCCAGCTCACCGCGCGCCACCGCGCCGGGCAGCTCCCGCTCCAGATCCAGGCGGCGGACCAGCTGCTCCTCCAGGTAGGCGTCGTACCACTCGACCCGGTCCCGGCCGAGCTGCACCGCCCGGCGGCGGGCCAGGTCCGCCTGGCGCAGCACGTCCTCCGGATCGCCGCCGCTGGTCTCGGCCAGCCCGACGCTCACCCTCAACCGGGCGAGACCTCCGGGCCGGGGGTACGGCTCGGCCAGCGCCGCGAGCAGCCGCAGACCGAGCGCGTACGCGAGCACCGGCCCGCGGTCGGTGAGCACCGCGTACTCGGTGTCGCCGAGCCGGGCGACCAGATCCTGCGTCTCGGCGCCCGCTCGCAACCGGCGTGCGGCCTCGGTCAGCATCGGTCCCTCCGGCACCGCGCCACCCGTACCGTGCAGGTCGACGACGAGCAGCGCGCCGCCACTGCGTTCCGCCATCGCCCGGACCAGTTCGGCGCGCGTCAGCGGCACGGGCTCGGCCGCCCGGGCGTCCGGTCCGAGCCGGCGCCGCAACCACGCCTCGCGAGCCGCGAGCCGTTGCACGCGGCGCCGCTGGTCGGCGGCGGCGAGCAGCTCACCCGCCATGATCGGCGGAACGACGGCCAGACCCAGGGCCATCGCGGCGGTGCTGAACTCCCCCGCCGTCATCAGGTGGATCCCGGCGGCCAGCGCGGCGATCCCGGCCGGCGCGGTGAGGCGCGGCCACGCGGCAGGCGCCACGTCCCGGCCCGGTCGTTCACCCCCGGAGGTACGCCGGGCGCCGGCGGCGGTGAGCAGCGCCCCCGCCACCAGCGGCGCCGCGACGAGCGGCAGCGCCCGGTCCGGCGCACCGTAGGCCAGCAGCACCACCAGTAGCGTCAGCCCGCCGAGCGTCAGCGCGGAACCGGCGTGGCAGCGCGCGGCACCGGGCCGGCGCCGGCGTTCGGCGACGGCGGCCACCGCGAGCACGGCGAGCACCACCGCGCCGCCCGCCGCCACCATTGCGGCGACGGCCGGGACCGGGCCGCCCGGCAGCAGCGTCCAGCCCGCGAAGACCAGGCTCACGCCGAGCGCGAGCACGTCGACGGTACGGCGCACCAACTCCGGGCCGGACAGCCGGGATCGGCCGGGCAGGCGCAGCAGCGCCGTCACGTGCAGTGCCCCGGCGAGGCACAGCCCGGCCAGCGCGATCGGCAGCCGGTGCGCGGCGTCGCTCAGCGGCAGCACCGCGACGGTGAGCCCGGCGACCAGGACGGCACCGTCCAGGATGGCGGCGACCCGGCGGGACAGGGCCGCCCGGCGAGCCCGCCGCCCGGTCCTCGGGCCGAGCGCCGTCGCGCCGTGCGGCACAGCGAGGCCCCGAGCCTCGTCTGCCGGCGCGGGCCGGCCTGTCGGCGCGCGGTGGCCGGTCGGCGCGGGACGGTCGGTCGATTCGGAATGGCCGGTCGGTGCCGGATGGTCGGGCGGTGCGGGACGGTCGGGCGGTGTGGCGGCTCCGGCCAGCCAGGCGAGCCGGACGCAGGCGAGGGCGAAGCCTCCCGCGACGGCGAGCGCGGCGGCAGCGGGGCCGGGCAGGGCACCGGCGACGCCGGCGAGGAGGAAGGCCGTGCCGGTGAGCGACACGGCGACATCGGGCAGGACCGATCGCCGACGGGGAACGGCGGGAGGGGGGACGGGCACGGCGGGAGGGGGGACGGGCACGGCGGTCGCCTTCGTGAGGGGGCACGGGGGCGGTGCGGTTGCGGTACGCGGTACGACGTGCGGGGTCGGGGCGGTACGGGAACGCATCGGCGGGGACCGCTGCGGCCACGCCTAGAAACGATCCCGGAAGCGCCCGGTGACGTCACCCAGCCAGTGACATCCGTCACATCAATGGACGTCGCCCGCGACGGGCCCCGTTCAAGATCAACACCGCTGAGGTCCGCACGTCTCCCGACACGAGATCTTGGAAGGAAAAGGCCCCCAGAGGGGCCCCACGCTTCCAAGATCTCCAGCACGGGGAGATCTTGGTACCGAACCGCCCCGGGAAGGGCGGGGCCGTACCAAGATCTGCGGCGGGCACGCTGCGGCGGAGTGGCCGGGCGCGGAAGGGTCGGCGCGATCGAGTGGTCCGACTAGGGGGTGGGGACGCCCGCGGGGTGGCGGGGACCGGCCGGGTGGGATCATCGGGGGGTGAGCCGCGCCGATACCGTCCGTTTCCGTCACAACCAGGCCATCCTGGTCGCCGCGATCGTCGCCTTCATCGGCGCGCTGCCCCTGGCCTCCGCCCGCTGGTGGCTGCTCTGGGTGCTGCTCGTACCGCTCGCCGTCGCGGTGTGGGCGTGGCGGGCCGGCACCGACGCCGACGCCCGGGAGCTGCGGCTGCGGGCGCTCGTCGGGCAGCGCCGGGTGCCGTGGAACCGGGTCGCCGAACTCGCCGGTGATTCCCGCGGCCGGGCGATGGCCCGGCTCGACGACGGCGAGGTGGTGATGCTGCCGGCGGTACGCGCCACCGAACTGCCCCGGCTGATCGCCGTCACCGGGCAGGAACTACCGGACGCCGACGGCGATCAGTAAGCCGGCGATCAGTAGCCGTCGACCACCCGGTTCGTCAGCTCCTCGCCTGATACGTACCGGCGCAACTGCTCGCCCACCAGGCGGTACGCGCGGGGCAGCAGCCCGCGTACCGAGCCGGCGACGTGCGGGGTGAGCAGCACGTTCGGCAGTTCCCACAGGGGATGGTCGGCGGGCAGCGGTTCCGGGTCGGTGACGTCCATCGCGGCGCGCAGACGGCCCGAGGTCAGCTCGGCCACCAGCGCCGAGGTACGGGCCACCGGCCCGCGGGCGGCGTTGACGAGCAGCGCGCCGTCCGGCATCGCGGCGAGGAAACGTTCGTCGACCATGCCCCGGGTCTGCTCGGTCAGCGGCACCAGGAGCACCACCACGTCCGCCTCCGGCAGCAGCGCGGGCAGCTCGTCGACCCCGTGCACGCCCTGGCCCGGGCGCGGCGTACGGGCCACGAGCGTGAAACTCACCTCGAACGGGACGAGCCGGTCGCGGACCGCGGTGCCGATCGAGCCGGCGCCGACGATGAGCACCCGCTTGCCGGCCAGCTCGTCGGTGGGCGCCACCTCGTCGTACGCCCACTCGCGCCGCGCCTGCGCCCGGGCCAGCGGCGCGAACCCGCGCAGCGAGGCGAGGATCGCGGCGACCACCCACTCGGCGGTGGGCGAGTCGTGCACGCCCCGGGCGTCGCAGAGGGTCACACCGCCGGGCATCCGTCCCACCCAGGCGTCCGCTCCGGCGGAGAGCAGTTGCACCACCTCGACGTCGGGCAGCTCGGCGAGGAGCGCGCCGGCGTCCGGGCCGGACAGGAACGGCGGCACCCAGAACCGCACCCCGGCCGGGGACGACGGGAGCCGGTGCGGGTCGTCCAGCACCTCCACGGTGACGCCGGGCGGCGGCTCGCCGAGCAGCCGGCGGCCTTCGGGGTGCGGGATCCATACCTTCACGACCGCCGACGATATCGGCCCCGGACCGGCCGGCGCGGCGCGACCCGTGACGAACACCGCGCCGGGAATGGAGTGGCGGTCCGGCGGGGTATAACCGAGAACGGGATGCCGGTCGGGTGTTCCGCTTGCTGAGGGCGGTGGCGATGAGCGAGGACGGCCGGGGACGGGTGTCCGTGCCGATTCCGGCGCTCGCCGATCCCGACCGGTTGCGCTCACTCGACGAGACGCGGCTCGACGCCGTACCCGACGAGTCGTTCGACAGGTTCGCGCGGCTGGTCGGCGACCTGCTGGACGTACCCGTCGCGCTCGTCTCCCTGGTGGACGCGGACCGCCAGTTCTTCCCCGGCGCGACCGGGCTGCCGGAGCCGTGGGCGGCCCGCCGGGAGACGCCGCTGACCCACTCGTTCTGCCAGCACGTCGTCGACATCGAGATGCCGCTGGTGCTGCCCGACGCCCGCCTCTACCCGCGCGTACGCCTCAACCTGGCGATCGAGGATCTGGGCGTGGTGGCGTACGCGGGCATGCCGCTGACCGACCTGGAGGGGCGGGTGCTCGGCTCGCTCTGCGCGATCGACAGCAAGCCCCGGGCCTGGACGAAGGAGCAGTTGCGGACGCTCGCCGACCTGGCCGCCGCGTGCTCCTCGGAGCTGCGGTTGCGCATCGCGGTCCGGGGCGCCGAGCAGGCCCGCCGCCGCACGGAGGAGGCGCACGACCGGCTCGCCATGCTGGCCGGGATGAGCGAGATGCTCGGCGGCACGCTCGACGTGGCCACCGCTGTGGACCGGCTCGGGCACGCGATGGTGCCGCTGCTCGCCGACTGGTGCCTGATCACGCTCGTCGACCCGGCGGGCCGGCCGCGCACCGTCACCGGCGTGCACCGGGACGCCGAGCGTGAGGCCGACCTGGCCCGCTTCGCCGAGTTGCTGACCACCGGCCTCGGCGCGGAGTCGCAGATCCGGTCGGTGCTGCGTACCGGGCGGCCGGTGGTGCGGGCCGTGGCCGGCCTGGACGACGTGGCGCGCGGCACGACACGCCCGGAGCTGGTGCCGCTCGCCGAGCGGCTCGGCATCGGTTCCCACCTGACCGTGCCGATCACCGCCGCCGGGGACCGGGTGATCGGGGCGGTCACGCTGGTCAACCGTCCGGGGCGGCGCGGTTTCGACCCGAGCGACCTGCGCACCGCGCAGGACATCGGGGTACGCGCCGGACAGGCGGTCGGCAACAGCCGCCTCTACGGCGAGCAGCGCCACGTCGCCGAGGTGCTCCAGCACAGCATGCTGCCGACCCTGCCGGCCGTGCCGGGGATCGAGCTGGCCGCCCGCTACCTGCCGGCCGCCGACCGGGTGGAGGTGGGCGGCGACTGGTACGACGCGTTCGTCCAGCCCGACGGCGAGTTGATCGCCGCGATCGGCGACGTCGCCGGGCACGACATCGAGGCGGCGGCCACCATGGGCCAGTTGCGCAACCTGGTGCGTGGCAACGCGTACGGGCGTAACGACCCGGTGGAGGATCTGGTGGCCCACCTGGACCGGGCCATGGGCGGGCTGCGGGTGCCCACCGTGGCGACCGCCGTGCTGGCCCGGGTCCGTCCGGCCGCCGGCGGGCTGACGGTCTCCTGGTGCAACGCGGGGCATCCGCCGCCGCTGCTGGTCCGCGCCGACGGCACTGTCTCGGTGGCGGACGGCCGCGGACCGCTGCTCGGGCTGGCCCGGCCGCCCCGGCGTACCGGCCGGACGCTGACCCTGGCACCGGGCGACACGCTGCTGCTGCACACCGACGGGCTGATCGAGCGCCGGGACCAGCCGATCGACGAGGGCCAGGCCGAACTGCTCGCCCACCTCCGGGCCGGTGGACCGGGCGTACCGCTGGACCTGCTATGCGACCGGCTGCTCGCCGCCGCGCACCGGCGCGAGGACGACGTCGCCATGCTCGCGCTGCGGGCCGGCTGAACCGGCCCTCCCCCGAACGGCCGGAGGCGGGCAGGGGTGCGCGCGACGCGCCCGGTTCGCCGGTCCGCCCGGCTAGGCTGGGGCGGGTGAGCCCGCGTCTTGCGTACCCCCGTGTCCGCCGCCTCCGGACGGCGCTGGCGGCGTCCTGCGCGGCGCTGCTGCTGGGCACCGCCGGCTGCGCCCTCGGCGAGCCCGAGCCGGACCCGGCCGGCGCCCCACCCAACCTGCCCACACCGTCCGGCACCGCGAGCCCCGGCGGGGCCGGCCAGCAGGTGGTCGCCACCGTGCTGGCCAAGGGCCTGGAGGTGCCGTGGGGCATCGCGTTCCTCCCCGACGGCGGCGCGCTGGTCACCGAGCGGAACAAGGGGCGGATCCTCCAGGTCGGCCCGGAGTCCGGCCCGGACGGGCTGGCCGTGCGGCCGGTGCAGACCGTGCCGGACGTCGCTGCCGGCGGCGAGGGCGGCCTGCTCGGCATCGCGGTCTCCCCCGCGTACGCCAAGGACCGCACGGTCTTCGTCTACTACACGGCCGAGGACGACAACCGGATCGCGAAGATGCAGCTCGGGCAGGCGCCGAAGCCGATCCTGACCGGCATCCCGAAGTCCGGTACGCACAACGGCGGCGGGCTGGGCTTCGGCCCGGACGGTCACCTCTACGCGAGCACCGGCGACGCCGGGCGCACCGAGAACGCCCAGGACGCCAAGAGCCTCGGCGGCAAGATCCTGCGGATCACGCCGGACGGCAAGCCGGCGCCGGGCAACCCCACCGCCGGGTCGCCGGTCTGGTCGACCGGTCACCGCAACGTCCAGGGCTTCGCCTGGACGCCGGACAAGAAGATGTACGCGGTGGAGTTCGGCCAGAACACCTGGGACGAGATCAACCAGATCGACAAGGGCGGCAACTACGGGTGGCCCCGGGTCGAGGGGCGCGGCGACGACAGGCGCTACGTGAACCCGATCACGCAGTGGCCCACCGGTGACGCCTCCTGCTCCGGCCTGGCGGCAGCGGACCGTCTGCTCGTCGCCGCCTGCCTGCGCGGCCAGCGGCTCTGGCTGGTGGAGCTGGCCGGTAACGGCACCGTCCTCGGTCAGCCGCGCGACCTGCTCAACGGCCGGTACGGTCGGCTACGGGCCGTCGCGGCGGCGCCCGACGGCTCGCTGTGGGTGAGCACGTCGAACCGGGACGGGCGGGGTACGCCCACCGCCGAGGACGACCGCCTCCTGCGGCTCGTCTTCGCCGACGGTGGTGCCGGCCGGAGCTGATCCGGCCGGCCGGGTTTGTCAAGATCGCGCAGGGGGCAGGTCAGAATCTCAGCATGGACGGCCACGAGAACGAACAGCACCGCACCGGGGACGAGACGTCTCCGGAGCGCGGGCGCGCCCGCCGCCTGACGGCGTGGCGGCCCGGCCACCGGCTGCGCCGGCTGGGTGTCGTGCTGGCTCTGCTCGCGGTCACGCTCGGCGGCATCGTGATCGGCACGTACGCGGGCGGCCACGTCGGCACCGACATCGGCCCGTTCCGGGCCGAACTGAAGCTCAGCCCGTCGCTGTCCGGCGGCACCACAGTCGACATCCCGCCGCTGGGCGCGCTGCTGCTCGACAGTCACGACGGCCCGGCGTACCTCACCGTCGAGGTGGGCTCGCTGGACCAGGGGCGCACCGAGGCGCTCATCGACGACCCGGCCAGCATCAGCCGGGCCAGCCAGTCGGCCGTCCAGGACGTCCGCGACGGCGTGATGCGGCTCGGGCTGCGTACGCTCGCCTCGGCCGTGCTGGCCACGCTGCTGCTGGCCGCGCTGGTCTTCCGGGACGTCCGGCGCACCGCGTGGGCCGGCGGTCTGGCGCTGGTCGTGACCGCCGGCAGCCTCGGGGTGGCCGCGAGCACGTTGCGCCCGCAGGCGATCGAGGAGCCGCGGTACGAGGGCCTGCTCGTGAACGCGCCGGCGATCGTCGGTGACGCGCGGCGGATCGCCAACGACTACACCAAGTACGCCGAGCAGCTCCAACGGCTGGTCGGCAACGTCAGCAAGCTCTACACCACGGTCTCGGCGCTGCCCGTGGTGCAGCCGTCGCCCGGCACCACCCGGGTGCTGCACGTGTCGGACATCCACCTCAACCCGACCGGCTGGCAGCTGATCCGTACCGTGGTCGAGCAGTTCGGCATCGACGTGGTGGTCGACACCGGCGACATGACCGACTGGGGCAGCGAGCCGGAGGCGTCGTTCGTCGGGTCGATCGGCCTGCTCAAGAAGCCGTACGTGTTCATCCGCGGCAACCACGACTCGCCGCGTACCGCCGCCGCGGTGGCGCAGCAGCCGAACGCGATCGTGCTGAACAACTCGGTCACGACGGTGGGCGGGCTGACCATCGCCGGCATCGGCGACCCCCGCTTCACCCCGGACAAGGAGACCTCACCGGCCGGCAGCGGCCTCACCTCGGCCGTCGCCGACCAGGTGATCGGCGCCGGTGAACAGCTCGCCGCCACGATCGGGAAGTCGCCGCGCAAGGTCGACATCGCGCTCATCCACGATCCCGCCTCGGCCGGCCCGCTCTCCGGCACCTGCCCGCTGGTGCTCTCCGGGCACACCCACTCCCGGCAGGTGTCGAAACTGCCGCAGGTCGAGGGCAAGCAGCCGACCACGCTGATGGTGCAGGGCTCGACCGGCGGTGCCGGGCTGCGCGGCCTGGAGGGCGAGAAGCCGACCCCGCTCACCATGACGGTGCTCTACTTCGACCAGCAGAAGCTGCTCCAGGCGTACGACGACATCACCGTGGGCGGCACCGGGCAGTCGCAGGTCAACCTGGAGCGGCACGTCATCCGCGACCCGGCCAAGGGCGACCAGGTCCCGGTCACCCCGACCCCGACCCGCGGCCCGTCGGAGTCGCCGTCACCGGGTACGACCACGCTGAGCCCCACCCCCACGAGCTGACCGCCCCGCTTTCTCGCCGCCTCCCCTCGCGGTCATTCAGCCGGGCGCTCTGCCGCACTGACACCCGGTGACTCGGCGTCACGAAGCCCGTCCGGCACGGGGATGCTCCGCCGCCGACTTTGCTCTGCACCCATCGGCGCAGCAGGCACCGAGAGTCGCCGCCTGGGTGGATGCAGAGCGGTGGGCATTCCACTCCGCCCCAGCTCAGGGCGGTGATGCGGATGTGGCTGCAGAGCAAAGGGGCCGAGAGGTGAATCCCCAGGCCGCCAGAGGCGGTTACTCTCCGCAGCCAATCCAGCCGTCACATTCCGTGAGGGAAACCCAGCCGCCGCCCGGGCTGTCCGGCCGGCCCCCGTGGCGGAGTGCGGTCAGCGCAACGGACGCGCGCCTCAGCGCAGCGCGATCGCGGCCAGCGCGGCGTTGACGATGCTGCCGGGCAGCAGGTCGTGCAGCTCGTACAACTCCCGGACGCTGCCGGACTGGCCGAACTCGTCCACGCCGAGCGGCACCGCCGGGGCGCCGACCGCCGAGCCGAGCCAGGCCATCGCGTGCGACGCGGCGTCGTGCACGGTGACCACCGGCACCCGGTCGGCGAACGCCGACCGCAGCGCGCCGGGCACGCTCGGCACGGTCGCGGTCCGCACGCCCTGGCGCAGCGTCCGCTGCCACGCACGGTAGAGCCGGTCCAGGCTGGTCACGTCGACCACGTGCGCGGCGACGCCCTCCTCCGCCAGCTCCGCGGCGGCCGCCAGGACCTCCGGCAGCACCGCGCCGGAGGCGGCGAGCTGAACGACCGGGGCGTCAGCCAGATCGGGGTACGCCTGGTGCGCGTCGACGAGCCGGTACGCGCCGGCCACCACCTGCCGCCGCAGCACCGCGTCCCCGAGCCGCGACCGGGCCGCCTCGAACGGCGCCTGGTCGATCGGCCGGGTGCTGAGCCGGAAGTAGTACGCCCCGTCCTCGGCCGGTGCGGCGGTGGCGGTCGGAGCGGCGCCGCCGGCGATCTGCCCGAGCGCGTCGCAGAGCAGCCAGTCGAGGCTGCCGGCGTACGCGGGCTCCAGGAACGTCACCCCGGGCAGCTCCAGGCCGACCGACGCGGTGATGGTGGACTGGTGCGCGCCGCCCTCCGGGGCCAGCGTGATGCCGGACGGGGTGCCGGCCACCACGAACCGGGAACCGGAGTACGTGCCGTAGAGGAACGCGTCGAGACCGCGCAGCACGAACGGGTCGTAGACGGTGCCCACCGGCAGCAGCGGCTGGCCGGACAGGTCCCACGACAGGCCGAGCTGGCCCAGCAGCAGGAACAGGTTCATCTCCGAGATGCCCAGCTCGATGTGCTGCCCGGCGGGGCTCTCGGTCCAGCGCAGCATCCGGTCCTCGGTCCAGGAACGCTGCTCGGTCGGGGCGAACACGCCCGTCTTGTTGATGAACCCGGCCAGGTTCGTCGAGGTGGCCACGTCCGGCGCGGTGGTCACCAGGTAGGGCGCCACCTGCGGATCGCGGGCCAGGTCGACCAGCACCCGGCCGAAGACCTCCTGGGTGGAGACGGGCTTGTTCGCGCGTACCCTCGTGGTCTCCGGAACGGTGACGCCCAGCGCACGCTCGCGCGGCCGGCGGGACAGCGCCTCCCGGCGCTCGCCGGCCCGGATGCCGGCCGGGGTCGCCGGGTCGAGGCGGTCCCACTCGGTCTCGACGGTCAGGCCGTGCGCGGCGCGCAGCGCGTCGATCTGCTCGGTGGTGAGCAGGGCCGAGTGGTTGCGCGGGTTGCCGGCGATCGGCAGACCCCAGCCCTTCACCGTGTACGCGAACACGACGCTGGGCCGGTCGGTGACCGCGTCGCACTGGGCGTACGCGTCGAGCATGGCCTGCGCGTCGTGCCCGCCCAGGTCGGTGACGAGCGGGCCCAGCTCGTCGTCGCCGATGTCGGCGACGAACGCGGCCACCTCGGCCGGCGCGCCGTCCAGGAACTGCTTGCGCAGCGCCGGCCCGGCCAGCCCGAACAGCGACTGGTACTGCTCGTTGGGCATCCGGTCGATCCAGTCGCGCAGCGCCGCGCCACCCGGCCGGGCGTACGCCTCGGCGAGCCTACGGCCGTACTTGACCTCCACGACGTGCCAGCCGGCGGCCTCGAACTGGCCGCGCCACTGGTTGATCCGGATGCCGGGGACGACCCGGTCCAGTGACTGGCGGTTGAAGTCGACGAGCCACATCACGTTGCCGAGCCCGGTGGTGGCCGGGTCGGCGACCGCCTCCCAGATGTTGCCCTCGTCCAGCTCGGCGTCACCGATGATGGCGACGAACCGGGAGTGCGGGCGCGGGCCGAAGTGCGCGTCGACGTAGCGGCGGGTGACGGCGGCGAACAGCGGCGCGGCGGCGCCCAGGCCGACCGAGCCGGTGGAGAAGTCCACCTCGTCCGGGTCCTTGGTACGCGACGGGTACGACTGGAGTCCGCCGCGCGCCCGCAGCTTCGGCAGGTACGACTTGTCGAGGTTGCCGAGCAGGTACTGGATCGCGTGGAACACCGGCGAGGCGTGCGGCTTCACCGCCACCCGGTCCTCGGCGTCGAGGTGGTGGAACCAGAGCGCTGTCATCGCGGTGACCAGGGAGGCGCTTGACGCCTGGTGGCCGCCGACCTTCACCCCGTCACCGGTGTCGCGGTCGTGGTTGGCCGCGTCGACGATGCGGGTGGCGAGCCAGAGAACCCGGCGCTGGATCTCGTCGAGGACGTCGAGGTCGTGCTGGTTCACGGTGACTCCATCCGGGCGTCGCCGTTGACGCCCACTGCGGGGTGAGGAGCGGACGAAGGGCCCCTCCCCTGCCGGGAAAGGGCCCACACGACAGGATCAGGCGCCGAGGCGCGCCAGGATCAGCTCGCGGACGGTCTTCGCGTCCGCCTGACCGCGGGTGGTCTTCATGACCGCGCCGACCAGCGCGCCGGCCGCCGCGACCTTGCCGCTGCGGATCTTGTCGGCGACGTCCGGGTTGGCGGCGATCGCCTCGTCCACTGCGGCGGTGAGCGCGCCGGTGTCCGAGACGACCTCCAGGTTGCGGTTGGTCATGATCTCGGTCGGCGAGCCCTCACCGGCCACCACGCCCTCGAGCACGGCACGGGCCAGCTTGTCGTTGAGCTTGCCGGCGTCGACGAGGCCCTGCAGCTCGGCGACCTGCGCCGGAGTGGCGCCCACGTCGGCCAGTTCCACGCCGGTCTCGTTGGCGCGGCGGGACAGCTCGCCCAGCCACCACTTGCGGGCGGCGGCAGGGGTCGCACCGGCGGCCACCGTCGCCTCGATCAGCTCGACCGCGCCGGCGTTGACCACCGACTGCATGTCGAGGTCGGACAGGCCCCACTCCTGCTGGATCCGCTTGCGGCGCAGCCGCGGCAGCTCCGGCAGGGCGGCCTTCAGCTCGGCCACCCACGCGGTGTCCGGGGCGAGCGGCACCAGGTCCGGCTCCGGGAAGTACCGGTAGTCGGTGGCGGTCTCCTTGGACCGGCCCGACGTGGTGTCGCCGGTGTCCTCGTGGAAGTGCCGGGTCTCCTGGGTGATCCGGCCACCGGCCTCCAGCACCGACGCCTGCCGCAGCATCTCCGAGCGCACCGCCCGCTCGACCGAGCGCAGCGAGTTGACGTTCTTGGTCTCGGTGCGGGTGCCCCACTCCTCGCCCGGCCGGTTCAGGGAGGTGTTGACGTCGCAGCGCAGCGAGCCCTCCTCCATCCGCACGTCGGAGACGCCGAGGGAGCGGATCACGTCGCGCAGCTCGGTGACGTACGCGCGGGCGACCTCGGGCGCGAGCGCGCCGGTGCCGGGGATCGGCTTGGTGACGATCTCGACGAGCGGGATGCCGGCCCGGTTGTAGTCGACGAGCGACTCGGTGGCGCCGTGGATGCGACCGGTGGCGCCGCCGACGTGCAGCGTCTTGCCGGTGTCCTCCTCCAGGTGCACCCGCTCGATGCCGATGCGCACCAGCTCGCCGTTGACCTCGACGTCCAGGTAGCCGTCGAAGCACAGCGGCTCGTCGTACTGGCTGATCTGGAAGTTCTTCGGCATGTCCGGGTAGAAGTAGTTCTTCCGGGCGAACCGGCACCACTGCGCGATCGAGCAGTTCAGCGCCAGCCCGATCCGGATGGTCGCCTCGATGGCGGCCTTGTTCGCCACCGGCAGCGAACCGGGCAGGCCGAGGCAGACCGGGCAGACCCGGGTGTTCGGCTCGCCGCCGAAGTCGGTCGGGCAGCCGCACCACATCTTGGTGTTCGTGCCCAGCTCGACGTGGGTCTCCAGGCCGATCACCGGTTCGAAGCGCGCGACGACCTCGTCGTACGCGGGCAGTGTCGTCGTCATCTGAGCTCCAGGCGCGATCCGGACAGAACCGTTCCAGCCTAATCGGCTGGCCCGGCCACCCCGCTGCCGGGCTTCGAGATCACCGCACCAGGCCCGCCACGACGACCGGGCCCGGGCGGGTGTCACTCGGGTGTGGTGAAGGTCCGCCGCCGGTTGTACGCCAGCACGAGCAGGATGCCGCCGACGGAGAAGGCCACGACGCTCAACAGCAGGAGTACGAGCGGCGAACCCGGCCCGGTGATCGGCAGCCACGCGCCGCTCACCTTCGACGGCGAGGGCGTCGGCTGGGGCGCCGGGGTGCTGCTGCTCTCCGACGGCGTGGCGGCCGGGTCGCTCGGCGTCGGCGTCGCAGTCGGGTCGTCCGGGTCGGGCGTCGAGCCGGTCGGGGACGCCGTGGGGGTGGCCGGGGTGCGGGCGGCGACGGTCAGCGACACCTGCTTGGTGGCGCTGGTGCTGTATCCCTTCGCCGCGACGGTGAAGGTGAACGTGCCGGCGCTGCTCGGGGTGCCGCTGAGCTTGCCCGCCTCGTCGAGGGTGAGACCGTCCGGCAGGGCCCCGGCGGCCAGGGCGAACGTGATGTCCGAGTCGCCGTCGGCGGTGAACCGGAAGGAGTACGGCTTACCGACTGTGGCGGCGGGCGGTTCGCCGGAGGTGAACGCGGTCGCCGCCTCGGCGACGACGACTGTGGCGTTCTGCTCGTCGAAGCGGTCGTTCTTGTCGGTCATCCGCAGCGTGAACGTGTACGTCCCGGGCGTGGTCGGCGCACCACCGAGCGACGTCCCCACCACGAGCATCCCCGGCGGCAGACCGCCCGAGGTCACCGACAGCCGGTACGGCGCGGTCCCGCCTGTGGCCTCGACCGTGTGGATCGCGTACACCCGGCCGAGGTACATCGGCGACCGGGGCTTGCCCGACGTGATGACGACAGTCGGCTCGCGTACCTCGATGGTCGCCGTCTGCTCGCCGAACAGGTCGTTCTGGTCGGTCATCCGCAACGTGAACGTGTACGTGCCGGGCGTGGTCGGCGCGCCACCGAGGGACGTCCCCACCACGAGCATCCCCGGCGGCAGACCGCCCGAGGCCACCGACAACCGGTACGGCGCCGTGCCACCAGTCGCCTCGACCGTGTGGATCGCGTAGACCTGCCCGATGACCATGACCGACCGGGGCTTGCCCGAGGTGATGGTGACGGTCTCGGTGGCGGCGGCGGCCGGTTGCGCGGTGGCCGGTTGACCGGCGCCCAGCAGCAGCGCGACGACCATCGTCAGGGCCATGACCGGGCGAAGTGTCCCCATCGCACATCCAGCTCTCGGTCGGAACCGCTCGCGTCCGCCAGCGGGCCACAGTCCAGTCGATCCAGCAGACTCGGAGTCTATTCGACCAGTGCCAGTGACCCCCGGCAATCCACTGATCGGTGATCACCGTGTCGGTACGGAGGCGGCCGGGCCGCCTCCGTACCCGTAATTCAGAGCGCCGGCGGGGTGAGCGTGCCGACGGCGCCCTCCAGCGCGGCCGCGACCCGGTACATCCGGTCGTCGGCCATGGTCGGCGCCATGATCTGGAAGCCGACCGGCAGCCCCTCGGACAGGCCGCACGGCACCGAGATGGCCGGGCCGCCGTACAGGTTCGTCGGGATGGTGAACAGGTCGGCCAGGTACATCTGGTACGGGTCGGCGGTACGCGACCCGATCGGGAACGCCACGAACGGCGTGGTCGGCGAGATCAGCGCGTCGACCTGCTCGAACGCGCTGGTGAAGTCCCGCGTGATGAGCGTGCGGACCTTCTGCGCCTGGCCGTAGTAGGCGTCGTAGTAGCCCGACGAGAGCGCGTACGTGCCGATCATGATGCGCCGCTTGACCTCGGGGCCGAAGCCGGCCTCGCGGGTCAGCGACATGACCTCCTCCAGCGACCGGTTGCCGTCGTCGCCGACCCGCAGGCCGAACCGGACGCCGTCGAACCGGGCCAGGTTGGAGGAGCACTCGCTGGGCGCGATCAGGTAGTACGCCGGCAGCGCGTACTTGAAGTGCGGGCAGGAGATCTCGACGATCTCGGCGCCCAGCTTCGCCAGCGCCTCGACCGACTCGCGGAACGCGGCCATCACGCCCGGCTCCGCGCCCTCGCCGGTGAACTCGGTGACCACGCCGAGCTTCACGCCGGTCAGGTCGCCGGTGGCGCCGAGCCGCGCCGCGGCCACCACGTCCGGCACCGGGGCCGGGATCGAGGTGGAGTCGCGCGGGTCGTGACCGCCGATCACCTGGTGCAGCAACGCGGCGTCGAGCACGGTACGCGCGCACGGGCCGGGCGTGTCCAGCGACGACGAGAACGCGACCAGGCCGTAGCGGGAGGTGCCGCCGTAGGTGGGCTTCGCGCCGACGGTGCCGGTGACCGCGCCGGGCTGGCGGATCGAGCCGCCGGTGTCCGAGCCGATCGACAGCGGTGCCTCGTACGCGGCCAGCGCCGCCGCGCTGCCACCGCCGGAGCCGCCCGGGATCCGGTCGGTGTCCCACGGGTTACGGGTCGGCCCGTACGCGGAGTATTCGGTGGAGGAGCCCATCGCGAACTCGTCCATGTTCGTCTTGCCGAGCATCACCGTGCCGGCGTCGCGCAGCCGCTCGACGATCGTCGCGTCGTACGGCGGGCGCCAGCCCTCCAGGATCTTCGACCCGACAGTGGTCGGCACGCCCTTCGTGGTGAGCACGTCCTTCACCGCGACCGGCACACCGGCGAGCGGGCCCAGCGCGTCACCGGCGGCGCGGCGCTCGTCCACGGCCCGCGCGGCCGCCAGCGCCCCCTCGGTGTCGACGTGCAGGAACGCGTGCACCCGGTCGTCGACGGCGCCGATGCGGTCCAGGTGGGCCTGGGTGACCTCGACCGCGGAGGTCTCGCCGCTCGCCACCAGCCCGGCGATCTCAACAGCACTCAGCTTCGTCAGGTCGGTCATGCCGGCACTCCGCTTCGCTCCGTGCCGTCACGACCGACAACCACGCTGAGCCTGATGATTCGCTCGCTGCGCTCGCTCATGAGGCCACATCCTCGTCCAGGATCCGCGGGACGCGGAACCGCTGCTCCTCGGCGTCGGGGGCGCCCGACAGCGCCTCCTGCGGGGTCAGGCCCGGCCGCACCACGTCCTCGCGGAGCACGTTCGTCAGCGGCACGGAGTGGGACGTCGGCGGGATGTCCGCCGCGGCGACCTCGCCGACCTGCGCGACCGACTGGAGGATCACATCCAGCTGGCCGGCGAAGGTGTCCAGTTCCTCATCCGTGACGGCGAGCCGCGACAGTCGCGCGAGGTGCGCGACCTCCTCGCGGGAGATGGCGGCCATCAGTGCCCCCTTCGTGGCTGTCCTGAGACGTCTGCGACGGACCGGCCGCGCGTGCAGGCGTGCTCGATGACGCGCGGTGACCGGAGCGAGTCTATTGTCCCGCCGTCACGACGACGCCTTCGACTCCCCCTCCGGCGCCGGACCGCCGCGGCTCACCGCCTCCGCCGGGCGCACCGGACGGTAGCGGGACAGCCAGGCCACCAGGTCCTCGGCCGGCATCGGCCGGGCGTGGAACCAGCCCTGCGCCACGTCGCACCCGGCGGCGTGCAGCAGCCGCCAGGTGCGCTCGTCCTCCACGCCCTCGGCCACCACCCGCAGCCCGAGCGCGCCGGCCAGCTCGATCATCGAGCGGACGATCGCCGCGTCGTCCGGGTCCTCGGCCATCCCGAGGACGAACGACCTGTCCACCTTCACCTCGGACAGCGGGAGCCGGCGCAGGTGTTGCAGCGACGAGTAGCCGGTGCCGAAGTCGTCGAGCGCGATGCCGACGCCGATGCGGTGCAGTTGGGTGATGCTGGCGAGCACCCGTCGCGGGTCGGCCATCAGCGCCCCCTCGGTGATCTCCACCTGGAGGCGCTCGGGCGGCACGCCGTACCGGGTCAGCCGGTCGGCGATCTGGTCGGCGATCTCGCCGGTGTGCAGGTCCCGGACGCTGACGTTGAGCGCGGCCCGCAGCGTGAGCCCGGCTGCGGACCACTTGGCGAGCTGCTCCACCACGTCGTCGACCACGCGGCGGGTGAGCAGCCGCATCACCGCGCTCTGCTCGGCGACCTGGATCAGCTCGCCCGGGTCGACCATGCCCCGGCGCGGGTGCCGCCAGCGCAGCAGCGCCTCGACACCCACCACCTCGCCGGTGGCGATGGCGATCTGCGGCTGGTAATACATGGTGATCTCACCCGGGTGCCCGGCCTGCTCGTCCGCCTCGCCCGCGGTGCTCCCGTCGGCGGTCGGCCCGATGACGCCCGGCGCGCCGGTGCTCACGGCGGCCTCCGCGTCCTGGGCCAGGTCGGCGTCGGCGGTCTCGGTCTCCGGCGCGAACTCCGCGTCGCCGACCACGAGCGGACCCGCGCCCGGGCCGGCGC
>NZ_JBXUOV010000036.1:0-42029 GCF_057196585.1 Micromonospora sp. ATLC20 | reverse complement strand
GCCTGCGCGGAGGCGGCCGGCGCGGCGAGGCCGCCGAGCGCGGCGACCAGGGCCGCAGCGGCGGTACGTCGGGCGAAGGGCATGGGTGGTCCTTCCGTCGGGGCCCGGGTGAGGGCCGGTGGACGGCCCGGCACGTCGTGCGAACCGGACCGCCGAGAACCCTAGGTGGACGGTGTGAACGCGAAGAGTCACGAAGTGTTACACAAGCCGACGCTGCCGTCCGGTCGGTGTGACATCGGCGTACGGGAATGCCCGAACGGCTGACAACCGCCCGAATGCCTTGCGGCAACGCATTCCGAATTCGCGACACGCCTGGCTGAAAGTCTGACAACCGAATCGCCCCGTTATTGCGCCGATGCATTCCGTACGCCGGATCGTTGTCAATGCACGACAACCGGAACGGCCGTTACCGGAACGATTCTTTCGAGTCCGTCATAGCGCATTACCGTCGGGTGGCAGGGCGTTTTCGTCCCCGTCGGGAGGACTGCTCATGAGCGAACTGTCGTACCCACCGGCCGCTCCCGGCCCCGATGTCGAGGCCGTTCCCGCCCCCGTCGGCCGGCCCGGCGAATTCGTCGGCCGGTCACCCGGCCGGCTCGCCTGGCTGCGGCTCAAGCGCGACCGTACGGCTCGCGCCAGCGCCGTCACGCTCGCCGTCGCGGCCCTTGTCGCGCTCGGCGCGCCACTGCTGGGACGGCTCACCGGAATCGATCCGACCGACAAGTTCGCCGACCGGCTGAACGATTTCGGAATGCCGATCGGGTATGCCGGCGGAATCAGCGCCGACCATTGGCTCGGGCTCGAACCGGGAAGTGGGCGGGACATCCTGATGCAACTGGTCTACGGCCTGCGGACGTCCCTGTTCATCGCGTTCGCCTCGGCGCTGCTGGCATCCGGCATCGGCGTCGCGGTCGGTGTGCTGGCCGGGTGGGCCAGAGGCTGGCTGGACAGCGTCGTCAACTGGCTGATCGACCTCACGCTGGCATTCCCGTTCCTCATCTTCGCCCTCGCGGTCATCCCGATCCTCCAGGACCGCTTCTACTCCGACCGGGAGGCGCCGTCGCCGGCCTTCCGGGTGGCCCTGATCGTCGCCACCTTCGGCCTGTTCAGCTGGACGTACACCGCGCGCCTGGTCCGCGGGCAGGTGATCTCGTTGCGCGAGCGGGAGTTCGTCGAGGCGGCCCGGGCCGCCGGCGCCGGCACCGCGCACATCCTGCTGCGGCAGCTGCTGCCGAACATCTGGGCGCCGATCCTGGTCACCGTCTCGCTGATGGTGCCGCAGTTCATCGCCATCGAGGCGGCGCTGGCGTTCGTCAACATCGGCGTCACCGAACCCACGCCCGACCTGGGCCGCATGATCTTCAACAGCATCGGCTACGTCGCGAGCGACCCCTGGTACACCCTGTTCCCCGGGTTGACGGTCTTCCTGCTGGTCCTGGCGTTCAACCTGCTCGGCGACGCGCTGCGCGACTCGCTGGACCCCCGCTCCACCCGGTAGTCCCCACGGCCATCAGTGCCCGGCCGGCGGGGGCCGCCGGGCAGGAAGGAGCACACCGTGCGCGCACGAACCCGGACACTGACAGGTGTCCTCGCCGCGGCGGCGCTGGCCGCCGCCGGCTGCAGCCCCACCACCGACGACGGCGGGGGCGGCGACGACCAGAAGACCAAGACCCAGAGCGGATCGATCTCGTACGAGGCCGCCGACAACCAGGGCCCGGCGAAGCCCGTCGACGGGGCGTCCCGCGGCGGCACCCTCACCGTGATGCAGCCGGCCGACTTCGAACACCTCGACCCGGCCCGCAACTACGTCAACGTGCAGCAGGTCGCCGGCGGGCTGCTCTACCGCGCGCTCAACGGCTACAAGGAGGACGGCACCGGCAAGCTGCTGCTCGTCGGCGACCTGGCCACCAACCCCGGCAAGGACGTCAACGGCGACTGCAAGGTCTGGGAGTTCACAGTGCGCGACGGCGTGAAGTACGAGGACGGCACGCCCGTGTCCAGCAAGGACGTCGCTCACGGCATCGCCAGGTCGTTCGCGGCGAACCTCAACGAGGGCCCGCACTACATCCAGCAGTGGCTCTACCCGGGCGGGGCCTACAACGCCACCTACAAGGGACCGTACGACGGTGGCAAGCCGATGCCCGACGGCGTCGCCACCCCCGACGACCGGACCATCCGGTTCACCTTCCCGCAGCCGCACTGCGACCTGCCGTACGCGGCGGCGCTGCCCACCAGCGCGCCGGTGCCCGCGGCGAAGGACACTCGCGCCAACTACGACCTGCGGCCGTTCTCGTCCGGGCCGTACCGGGTGAAGACCTACCAGCGCGACGTGTCGCTGGAGCTGGAACGCAACCCGAACTGGGATCCGGCGACCGACCCGATCCGCAACGCGTACCCGGACGCGATCCGGATGACGTTCGGCCTGGAGCAGGCCCAGATCGCCGAGCGCCTGGTCGCCGACGGGCCGGCCGACCAGGCGGCGCTGAGCTGGTCGGACGTGCCACCGTCGGTGCTGCCCCGCACCACCGGATCCGGCGTCGCCGACCGGGTGGTACGCGGTCCGACGCAGTACAACTGGGTGCTGAGCATCAACACCCAGCGGGTCACCGACCTGAGCGTCCGGCGGGCGCTGAACTACGCGGTCGACAAGGACGCCCTGCTCAAGGTGCTCGGCGGACAGGCGGCCGGTTCGCCCGCGACCACGCTCATGTCGCCCACCACCGCCGGTTTCGTCCCGTACGACCTGTTCAACGCCCCGGTCACCGGCGATAAGGCCAAGACCGCCGAGCTGCTCGCCGGCAAGCGGCCGAAGCTGGTCCTCGCCCACTCCAACCTGGAACTGCGCACCCAGCAGGCCGAGGCGCTGCGCAAGAACCTCACCGACATGGGCTTCGACATCGTGATGAAGCCGATCGACAACAGCAGCTACTACGACGAGGTCGGCCGCAAGGACAACCCGTACGACATGTACCTCACCGGCTGGGGCTCGGACTGGCCCACCGGCTCGACAGTGATCCCGCCGGTCTACGACGGACGGGAGATCGTGGCCGAGGGCAACCAGAACCTGTCGTACCTCAACGAACCGTCTGTGGGCGCGGAGATCGACCGGGTCCGCGACCTGCCGGCCGCCGAGCAGGACGCCGGCTGGATGGCGCTCGACCGCATGATCATGGAGAAGTACGCGCCGGTGGTGCCCTGCTACTACGACGCCACCTACGAACTGCACGGCTCGAAGGTCGGCAACGCCTTCCTCAGCGACGCGTTCGGGATCATCTCGCTCAACGGCATCTACGTGAAGAAGTGACAGCCGCGCGGGGCGGCTGCCACGGCGGCCGCCCCGCGCCCACCCCGGGGGAGGTGCTCCCGTGCTCCGTTTCGTCGTACGGCGGCTGCTCGTCGCCGCCCTGACCCTTGTCGTCATCAGCCTCGTCACGTTCGGTCTCTTCTTCGCGGTGCCGAGCAGCCCGGCGAAGGTGATGTGCGGCAAGAACTGCACGGCCGAGGACATCGCCCAGGTCGAGCGCCGGCTCGGCATCGACCAGCCGTTGCCCCGGCAGTACGCCGACTTCGTCGGTGGCGTCTTCGCCGGCCGGACCTACGGCGAGGGCGACTTCCGGCAGGAGTGCCCGGCGCCCTGCCTCGGCTACTCGTTCCGCAACAACCAGCCGGTCACCGAGATCGTCGCCCAGCGGGCACCGGTGACGTTCAGCATCGTCCTCGGCGGCGCCGTGCTCTGGCTCGGCCTCGGCATCTCGCTGGGCATGGTGTCGGCACTACGCCGGGGTACGGCGTTCGACCGCGCCGCCATCGGCGTCACCCTGGCCGGGGCGTCGATGCAGGTCTACTTCTTCGGGCTGATCCTGCTCTACCTGCTCGTCTACTCCACCGGCCTGCTGGCGTTCCCCAGCTACACGCCGCTGACCGAGAGTCCGCTGCGCTGGGCGACCGGGCTGCTGCTGCCCTGGATGACGCTGGGTTTCCTCAACTCGGCGCTGTACGCCCGGCTGTCCCGGGCCCAGATGCTGGAGACGCTGTCGGAGGACTTCGTCCGTACCGCCCGGGCGAAGGGGCTGCCCGCCCGGAAGGTGCACACCCGGCACGCGCTGCGGGCGGCGATCACACCGATCGTCACGATCGCCGGGCTCGACATCGGCACCAGCCTCGGCGGCACGTTCATCACCGAGACCATCTTCGGCCTCCAGGGCCTCGGCAAGGCGACAGTGGAGGCGGTGCAGTTCCTCAACCTGCCGGTGGTGATGGCGACGGTGCTGCTGGCGGCCGTGTTCATCGTGATCGCCAACATCGTCGTCGACGTGCTGTACGCGGTGATCGACCCACGGGTCCGGCTGGGCTGAGGGGGAGGAGACGGACATGGTGGAGCTTCCGGCGCCGCGTCGCGGCGAGGGCCCGTACCTGCGGGTCAGGGATCTGCGGGTGCGGTTCGACACCGAGGACGGTGTGGTGCGGGCCGTGGACGGTGTGTCGTTCGCGGTGGAGCGGGGTCGCACGCTCGGGATCGTGGGTGAGTCCGGTTCCGGTAAGAGCGTCACCTCGCTGGCGATTCTCGGTCTGCACAACGCGAAGCGCACGACCATCTCCGGGGAGATCTCGGTGGGTGGGCGTCAGCTCGTCGGGTTGGGTGAGGAGGAGGTGCGGCGGCTGCGGGGCCGGGACATGGCGATGGTCTTCCAGGATCCGTTGTCGGCGTTGCACCCCTACTACTCGGTGGGGAAGCAGATCGCTGAGGCGTATCGGGTGCATCATCCGAGGGCCGGCAGACGCGAGGCGCGGACGCGGGCGGTGGACATGTTGGGCCGGGTCGGTATCCCGCAGCCGGGGCGGCGGTTCGATCAGTATCCGCATGAGTTCTCGGGTGGGATGCGGCAGCGGGCGATGATCGCGATGGCGTTGGTGAACGATCCGGATCTGCTGATCGCTGACGAGCCGACGACGGCGTTGGATGTGACGGTGCAGGCGCAGATCCTGGACCTCCTTGCGGATCTGCAGGAGGAGTTCCGGTCGGCGATCGTGTTGATCACGCATGACCTGGGTGTGGTCAGCCAGGTGGCTGATGACGTGTTGGTGATGTATGCGGGTCGGGCGGTGGAGCACGGGAGTGTGGAGCGGGTGTTGCGGGCGCCGCAGCATCCGTACACGTGGGGGTTGTTGTCGAGTGTGCCGTCGTTGCACGGTGACGCCGATGCGGACCTGTTGCCGATCCCGGGTAACCCGCCGTCGTTGATCAATCTGCCGTCGGGGTGTGCGTTTCATCCGCGGTGCCGGTGGGCCGACGTGAACGGCGACCGGTCCCGCACCGAGGTGCCCGAGCTGGTCTCGGCGGGTACGGCCGGGCATCTGGTGGCGTGTCACCTGCCGGTCGCCGCGCGGGAGCGGATCTACCGCGACGAGGTAGCCCAGGTGGGGGTGGCCCGATGAGTGCTGACCAGGACGGGACGGGCGTTGTCGACGGCCGGCGGGGTGCGGCCGTCGGTGCGGCGGCGGACAGCGGGCCGCTGCTGTCGGTGCGGGGCCTGACCAAGCACTTCCCGGTCCGGCAGGGGCTGCGTAGCACGGGTGCGGTGCGGGCGGTGGACGGGTTGGACTTCGACGTGCGCCCGGGCGAGACGCTCGGGTTGGTGGGGGAGTCGGGGTGTGGGAAGACCACGACCGGGCGGATGCTGGTGCGGCTACTGGAGCCCACCGCTGGGTCGATCGCGTTCGCGGGGCGGGACATCACCCACGCGAAACGTGGTGAGCTGCGGGGGCTGCGGCAGGACCTGCAGATCATCTTCCAGGACCCGTACGCGTCGCTGAACCCCCGCCACACCGTCGGGCGGATCGTGGCGATGCCGTTGCAGGTCAACCGGATCACCCCACCCGGCGGCGTCAAACACCGCGTGCAGGAACTCCTCGAACTCGTGGGCCTGAATCCGGAGCACTACAACAGGTATCCGCACGAGTTCTCCGGCGGGCAGCGCCAGCGCATCGGCATCGCCCGCGCCCTGGCGTTGAAACCGAAACTCATCGTCGCCGACGAACCCGTCTCGGCGCTGGACGTGTCCATCCAGGCGCAGGTCATCAACCTGCTGCGCAGCCTGCAACGCGACCTGGACCTGGCGTTCGTGTTCATCGCCCACGACCTCGCCGTGGTGCGGCACTTCTGCCACCGCGTCGCCGTCATGTACCTCGGAAAAATCGTCGAGATCGGCGACCGCGACACCATCTACACCCACCCACAACACCCCTACACCCGGGCACTGCTGTCCGCGATCCCCGACGTCACCACCCTCGGACCCGCCGGCCGCATCCGCCTCACCGGCGACGTGCCCACCCCACTCAACCCACCATCGGGCTGCCGCTTCCGGACCCGCTGCTGGAAAGCCACCGACCACTGCGCCACCGAAGAACCCGCACTGACCACCCGCGACGGCGGCGGGCAGCTCACCGCCTGCCACTACCCGGAGAGGCACACGCCATTCGATGCGGTCATGGGAGCCGAGCCCGCACGTTGGCCAGGGGACGCCGAGCGGTCACAGCGGTGACGGGTCGTCGCGCAGCCGGCTGTAGAGCCACCCGTCACGCCAGGCGCCGGCCCGGAACTCACAGGCCCGCAAGACCCCCTCCAGTTGGAAGCCGGCCTTCTCCAGCGATCGCTGCTCGGCAAGGTTCTCGGGGTGGGTGCCGGCCTGGATGCGCTGCGCCGGGGTGTGGCTGAACAGGTAGTCGCAGAGCAGCGCCTGGGCCCGCCAGCCGAGACCCCGGCCGCGCCATTCGGGCAGCAGCACGATGCCGATCTCCCAGTACGGTGCCCGCCCGCCGTGCTGGCCCTGGCGATAGCTGAGGAATCCGGCCGCGACGTCGGGGGGCTCGACCTGGACGATCAGGCCGCCCACCTGCTCGCCGAGATAGCCGTCCTCGGCGAAGCGGCGGGCCGGAGCGGCGGCGTCCCGGAAGCCGGCCCAGTCGAGCCCGATCAGCCCGGGTTCGACAGCGAAACGGCGCAGCATCGCCAGGTCGTCCTCGGCCACCGGGCGCAGTCGTACGGTCGAGCCGGGCGCCTTGTGCACGACGCCGGCCACCAGCGGATCGGAACTTTGCATCCTCCGCACCGTAGTGACGGGCCGGGCCGCCCGCTGCCCCCGCGCCGGGCTGACCGCCTAGACGGAACGCCACGAATCAGAAGGCAGCGCAGACGCCTGCGGCCCCATCACCAGCATCCCACCGTCCACCGCCCACGACGCGCCCGTCACGTACGCCGCAGCCGGCGAGGCGAGCATCGCCACCACCGCCGCCACCTCCCGGGCGTCACCGGGACGTCCCACCGGCACGCCGGGCCGGTCCTGCGTGAACGGGTCGACGTCCTCCTGCCCGGTCATCGGCGTGGCGATCTCACCCGGCGCGACCGCGTTGACGGTGATCCCGTCGGCCGCCAGTTCCTGCGCCATCACCTTCGTGAGCAGGCCGAGCCCGCCCTTCGCCGCGCAGTACGCCGACGAGCCGACCCGGGGCGCGTGCTCGTGCACGCTGGTGATGTTGATGATCCGGCCGCCCCGTCCGGCCGCGCGCATGCGCCGGGCGGCCCGCTGCGAGCACAGGAACGGGCCGTCCAGGTCGACCGCCAGCACCTCGCGCCACTTCGCCCAGCTCACGTCCACGAACGGCTCGGACAGGCCGGTACCGGCGTTGTTGACGAGCACGCCCAGGCCGCCGAGCCGGTCGGCCAGCTCGTCGACGACCGCCGCCGCCTCGGGGAGCCGGGTCAGGTCCAGCTCGACGGTCTCGCAACGGCGGCCGGTGGCACGCACCTCGGTGGCGGTGCGGCCGGCGCCCGCGGCGTCGCCGTACCAGGTGACGCCGATGTCGTAACCGGTCTCGGCGAGCGCCACCGCGCACGCCTTGCCGATGCCGGAGTCCGCGCCGGTGACGATCGCGACGCGGTCGTAGTCCTCGTATCGTTCGGGCATGTCCGCGCACTACCCGCGGGCGGCCACCTCAACCGGCCGGACGACCCCGGCTCACCCGGCGGCTTCGTCGGACCCGCTCGCTAGGGTACGGGCGTGATCGCCGATGACTCCGATGCCGTGACAGTCCGCTTCCTGCGCATGATGCGTGCCGAGATGGGCGCCGAACGGGTGGGCGAGGATTCGCTCGGCCGCACCGCCGATCTCGCCCGGCGTTGGTGGGGCACCGGCGACGCCGCCGACGCGCGCCTCGCCGACGCGCTGCGCGAGCTGCACGGCGAGCCGGTCGACCTGGCCGATCCGCACGACGTGGCGGGTGCCGCGAGCGCCCTGACCGCCGACGCCGGTGTGCTGACCGAGCCGGATCCGCGCGGCGCGGCGATCGCCCGGTTCGCCGCCAACGCCCGGCGGCTGCGCACCGGCGAGATCACCCCGGCCGAGTTCGACGAGCTGATGGCGCGCGACCGCACCGACGCCCCCGACGCCTGACGACGAGCCGGGCACCTGCCGGCGTCGTCGCCGGACGCCCGGAACCTGCGCACTGGCGGCACGCCGCGCGACCGGCCGTCGCTTACGAGGGCGGGTCAGCCCGTCCGGACCGGCACGGCCAACTCGGGCGCGTCAGCGGTGAGCAGCGCCGTCCGCGACGGCACGCGCCACAGCTCGTCCAGGGCCGCCGCCAGCTCGTCCAGCATCAGGCGTACGGTCGGCGCCGCCCCGTCGTGCATCGCCTCGACCACGATAAGCACCTCGGCGGTGCCGGCCCGTACCGCCGACGTGCCGCTCTGCCGGTGGCACCAGCGCCGGGCGTGCGCGTTCCCGCCCTGGTCGGCGAAGATCACCTCGCCGGACGCGGGCTGCTCGGACTCCCCGCCGAGGCCCAGGTAGGACTCGGTGCCGTCGGCCGCGCGGACGGTCAGGTCGCCGTCGATCCCGGCCAGGTCGAGCACGGCGACCGGGACCGCGTACCGGACCGAGAGCGCGTTGCCGAGGTCCACGAGCGGGTGCAGCCGGGGCAGGTCGCCGTCGCGCCGCAGCCGGCGCAGCAGTGACTCGGCGGCGCAGCGGTAGCGGGTCGGCGGGCAGCCCATCCGGGCGAACGCGCGGCGCCACGCCTGGATCTCCGGGAAGCCACCCTCCGGTCCGGCGGTGAGCCGGTCCCGGGCGGCGCCGAGATGCCCTGCGGACAGTGGCGTGACGTCGGCGTCGGGCGTGACACCGGCGGCGTGCAGGACGCCGCAGGTCAGCTCCGGGAAGGTCGACCAGATCTCGGGGGAGTGCCGGAAACGCACAGGGAGACTCCTTTTCGGGCGGTGAGCGGGTACGGGTCAGGCGGTGAAGGCGAGGCCGAGGCCCAGGACGAGGAAACCGCCGGCGAAGGCGTGCCGCAGCAGCCCGGTCAGCCGGGGCCGGGACAGCACCCGGCGGCGCAGCGCGCCGGCCAGGAGGGCGTACCCGGCGAACACCAGCAGCGTGACAGCCATGAACACCAGGCCGCAGGCGAGCATGCGCACGGTGGCGGCGGGCGCGTCCGGCGGTACGAACTGCGGCAGCAGCGCCACGAAGAACACCGTCACCTTCGGGTTCAGCAGGTTCAGCAGCACCCCGTCCCGGAACACCGCTGACGTCGGACGTGGGGGCCGGTCGCCGCCGACGGTGAGCGTGCCCCGGTCGCGCAGCGCCGACCAGGCCATCCAGAGCAGGTATGCCACACCCAGCCAGGTCACCACGCGGAACGCGGGCGTGCCGGTGCGCAGCAGGGCGGCCAGGCCGGTCACCGCGGCGATCACGTGCGGGACGAGGCTGAGCGTGCCGCCGGCGGCAGCGGCCAGCCCGGCCCGGCGTCCGCCGGTCACGGCGTTGGCGAGCGTGTGCATCACCCCGGTGCCCGGAGTGATCGCGACGACGAGCGAGGTCAGCAGGAATGCGGCTGTCATACGGTCCAGCCTGTGGCCATAATGGTCTGATGGACAGGGCCAAAGCGGTCGTCATCGAGAAGTCCAAAACGGCCGGTGCGGACTTCCTTCAGCTCGATGTCGGCGAGGCGCCCCCAGGTGGCCGCGCGGACTGGCTGGCCGCCCGGCTGCGATCGGCGATCGCCGACGGCCGGGCACCGGTGGGCACCCGCCTGCCGGCGAGCCGGGTGCTCGCCGCCGAGCTGGGTGTCTCCCGGGGCGTGGTGACCGAGGCGTACCAGCGGCTGGCCGAGGACGGGCAGGTGGCCGGGCGCGGCCGGGCCGGGACGGTGGTGGTCGCCTCACCGGCCGCCGTGGTCACCCGGCCGCCCCGGCCGAGGAGAGCAGCGGAGGTGTTCGCCGGCCGGCCCGGCCTGGACGCCTTCGACGAGCTGCGCGCCGTACCCGCCGAGGTGGACCTGACTCCCGGCGTACCCGATCTGGCGGCCTTTCCCCGCGCGGCCTGGCTGCGGGCCGAACGGGCCGTGCTGCACCGGATGACGCCCGCCGCGCTCGCCTACGGCGACCCGGCGGGCGCGCCCGCGCTGCGGTCGGCGGTGGCGAACTGGCTGGCCCGCAGCCGGGGCGTCCGCGCCGACCCGGCCGAGGTGGTGATCGTGGCCGGGGTGTCCCAGGCGCTCGGCCTGCTCGCGCGGGTGCTGCGCGATCGGGGTACGCACACCGTCGCGGTGGAGGACCCGGGCTCGCTCGGCGTACGGCAGCACCTGGCCTATTCCGGGCTGGCGACACCGCCGGTCCCGGTGGACGACAGGGGCCTGCGCGTCGACGAGCTGGAGCGGTCCGGCGCGCCCGCCGTGCTGCTCACCCCGGCGCACCAGTTCCCGACCGGGGTGGTGCTCGACGGCGACCGGCGCCGGCGGCTGCTGCGGTGGGCGCGCGACGGCGGCCTGGTGGTGGAGGACGACTACGACGCCGAGCACCGCTACGACCGTCCGCCGGTGCCGGCGCTGCGCGGCATGGCGCCGGACCGGGTCTGCTACGTCGGCAGCATCTCGAAGCTGCTCGCGCCGGCGCTGCGGATCGGGTGGCTGCTGGTGCCGCCCGCGCTGCACGCCGACACGGTGGCCGCGAAGCGGGCGGCCGACCTCGGCAACGCGGCGCTGGCGCAGCTCGTGCTGGCCGAGCTGATGGAGTCCGGGGCGCTGGAACGGCACCTGCGGCTGCTGCGGCACCGGCACGTACGCCGCCGGGACGCGATGATCCGCGCGGTTCGCGCGTACCTGCCCGGGGCGGTGGTGCACGGCGCGGCGGCCGGGCTGCACCTGATGGTCACCCTGTCCGGCGACGTCGACGACCGGGCGCTCGCGGCGGCGGCGCTGCGCCGCGGCGTGAAGGTCCACCCGCTGTCCTGGCACGGCCAGCGCCCGCAGCCACCCGGCCTGGTCCTCGGCTACGCGGCGACCCCGCCCTTCGACCTCGACCGAGCCCTCTCCACGGTGGCCGAGGCCCTCCGCACCCTCACCCCGCCCCGGTGATCAAGGAGTTCGTGTCCGAGTCGATCTCCTCGAAGGACACGAAGTCCTTGATCATCAACGGAGGGGCGGGGTGGGCGGGTGGTAGAGGGTGGCCAGGGCGGTGGCGGTCTCGGCCAGGCGGGCGCGCAGCGGCGCGGGGGAGAGGACCTCCACGTCGGCGCCGAGCCGGAGCAGGTCGCCGTGCGCGTGGGTGAGCGACTCGATCGGGATGACCGCGTGCACCCAGCCGGTGGCGTCGGGTGGCCCGGCGCTCGCCTCGGCGGCGGCCACCACCACGTCGCTGCCGACCTCGCGCAGCCGGGCGAACCCGCGCGGCGACAGCCGGATGCGCGCCTCGTCGCGGTGCAGCCCGGCCCGGAACTCCACCACGTGCGCGCGCCACCAGGCCGGCAGGTCGAACTCCGGCCGCTCGAACGGCTCGTCCAGCGGGGTCAGGTCGAGGATCTGGTTGACCCGGTAGGTGGCCGGATCGGCGCGGTCCGGCCGGGCGGCGACCAGGTACCAGCGCCCGCCCTTGAGTACCAGCCCGTACGGTTCGAGGACCCGGGTCGTCTCGCCCCGCCAGCCCCGGTACCGCACCCGGACCCGGTGCTGCCGCCACACCGCCTCGGCGGCCTCGGCCAGGTACGGCGACGGGTCGCCGTCGGAGTACCAGCCCGGTGTGTCCAGGTGGAACCGCTGCTCCAGCCGGGCCGCCCGGTCGGCCAGCGGCGCGGGCAGCGCGGCCCGCAGCTTGAGCTGCACGGCGGCGACGACCGACTGATAGCCCAGCTCGGCCGCCGGTCCGGGGAGCCCGGCGAAGAGCAGCCGGTCGGCCTCCTCGGCGGTCAGCCCGGTCAGCCGGGTCCGCCAGCCCTCCACGAGCCGGTAGCCGCCGTCGTGTCCGGCCTCGCCGTACAGCGGGATGCCCGCGGCGTGCAGTGCCTCGACGTCCCGGTAGACGGTGCGCGCCGACACCTCCAGCCGGGCGGCCAGGTCGGCGGCGGTGAGCCGGCCGTGCGCCTGGAGGAGCAGCAGGATGGACAGGAGTCGACTGGCCCGCATTCCACTGACACTAGCTGTCAGGGGAGCGGTCCTAGCGTGCCCACATGGCTTTTCACGACAAGGAGCTCACAGTGCCGGGGACCGTGGAGGTGGCCGGCCGGCACGTCAAGCGCTACCACATCGACCAGCCGGACCGCCGCCTCGAACCGCGGGTGGTCGACGCCGCATACGCGTACCTGCCGAAGCTGCTGCCCGGCCCGGACGGCTCCACCCCGCCGGCGAGCTGGGTGGTGCTGCACCGGGGCGCCGACACCGGGGCGTACCTGCTGGCGTACAGCTGGTTCTTCGACAACGTGGTCGAGTGCCGTATCGCGATCGCCGGGCAGCCCGCGTTGGACTGCCCGGACGACGACCCGGCGCACTTCGTCGACCTGACCCGTTCCGGCGTCGGATGCGTCTGGGAACTGGGCGTGCTGGAACACGAGCGCACCGCCTGGATCCGGCACGTGCTCGCCCCGGACCGGCCGGACCTGGCCGGCTACCTGGCCGACGCCCGGGCCGACGGGCCGGTGGGGTTCTGATGGGCGACTTCGACTTCCTCGTGGGCACCTGGGACGTGACAAACCGGCGTCTGCGGCAGCGCCACGCCGGCAGCGACGACTGGGACGAGTTCGCCGGTGTCAGCGAGGCGCGCTCGTTCTTCGACGGCGCCGGCAGCTTCGACGAGATGCGCTGCCCGAGCCGGGGTTTCTCCGGCTCCTCGGTGCGCGTCCGGAACCCGGCGACCGGGCTGTGGTCGATCTACTGGATGCACAGCGCGCGGGGCGTGCTGGAGCAGCCGCCGGTGGTGGGCCGGTTCACCGACGGCGTCGGTGAGTTCTACGCCGACGACACCGACGAGGGGCGGCCGGTGCGCTGCCGGTTCCTCTGGTCGGCGATCACCGCCGGCTCCTGCCGCTGGGAACAGGCGTTCTCCACCGACGGGGAGCGCACCTGGGAGACAAACTGGATCATGGAGTTCCGCCGGACGGCATGACCGGCGGCGTGGTGGTCCGGTAGATCGCGGTGAGCCACACGTCGAGCAGCACGTCCACCACGTCCCGCTCGGCCACCGCCGGGCCGTCCCCGGCGAACGTGGCGTACCAGACGCGCTCGTTCATGGAGTTCAGCGCGATGGCGAGGTCCCGGGCGGGCAGCCCGTCCGGGGCCGCGCCGCGGGCGCGTTCGGTCTCGATCGCGGCCTGCACCGCGCGGACCCAGCGTTCCAGCACCTCGGCCCAGAGCCGCCGCACCTCGGCGTTGGTGCCGCGCACCTGGGCGCAGGCCAGCACCACGTCGCGGTGCCCGCCGAACGTGGCGTGGAACCGGGCGATCAGCTCCCGCCAGTGGGCGCGTGGATCCTCGGCGAGCCGCTCGAACACGCCACCGGCGGCGGCGTCGGCCTCCTCGGTGACCCGGTCGAGCAGCGTGAGCAGCACCGCGTCCTTGGACGGGAAGTAGAAGTAGAACGTGGGCCGGGAGATCCCCGCGCCACGCGCCAGGTCGTCGATGGAGATGTCGGCGAAGGGACGCTCGGCCAGCAACCGCTCGGCCGTGGCCAGGATCGCGGTCTCCCGGTCGTCGCCGGTGGACCGGCCGGCCCGCCGCCCGCGCGTCGGCGCGGCGCCGGTCGGCGTACGGGCGGTCGTCATGTCGGCAGATGCTACACCCGCTCGACACCCTGTCGATTCGACTCGACACGGTGTTGACTGCGGTCGACGGCGATGGATAGTGTCCGGTCCACCGCCGGTGCGAACGGGAGAAACCGATGGCCGCAGACCACGTCGACGTCCTCATCGTCGGGGCCGGCCTGTCCGGCATCGGCGCCGCCGTCCACCTCGGACGCGAATGCCCCGGCAAGACCTACGCGGTGCTGGAGGCCCGGGGCGCCATCGGCGGCACCTGGGACCTGTTCCGCTACCCGGGCATCCGCTCCGACTCCGACATGTACACCCTCGGCTACTCGTTCAAGCCGTGGACCGACCCGAAGGCCATCGCCGACGGCGACTCCATCCGGGCATACGTCCGGCAGACCGCCCGGGAGTACGACGTCGAGCGGCACATCCGCTTCCACCACCGGGCGGTACGCGCCGAGTGGGACAGCGCCACCGCGCGCTGGACGGTGCACGCCCACCGCGACGACACCGGCGAGGACGTCACCCTCACCTGCGGGTTCCTGTTCACCAACTCCGGCTACTACCGCTACGACTCCGGCTACACGCCACGGTTCCCCGGCGTCGAGAAGTACGCCGGCACGCTCGTGCACCCGCAGCACTGGCCCGAGCACCTGGACTACGCCGGCAAGCGGGTCGTGGTGATCGGCAGCGGCGCCACCGCCGTCACCCTGGTCCCGGCCATGGCCGAGCGGGCCGCCCACGTCACCATGCTCCAGCGCTCACCCACGTACGTGATCGCGCTGCCCTCGCGCGACCCGTTCGCCGACGCCGCGCGGCGCTGGCTGCCCCCGAAGGCCGCGTACGCGGTGGCCCGGTGGAAGAACGTCACGCTCGGCGTGGCGAACTTCCAGCTCAGCCGCCGCGCCCCGGGCGTGGTGAAGCGGTTCCTGCGCCGCGCCGCGAAGGGCCGGCTCCCGTCCGGGTACGACGTCGACAGGCACTTCTCGCCCCGCTACAACCCGTGGGACCAGCGGCTCTGCGTGGTGCCGGACGGGGACCTGTTCACCGCGCTGAGCGCGGGCCGCGCGTCGGTGGTCACCGACACCATCGACACGTTCACCGAGCAGGGCATCCGGCTCGCCTCCGGCGAGGAGCTGCCCGCCGACGTGGTGGTCACCGCCACCGGCCTCAACCTGCTCGCGCTCGGCGGCATGACGCTGGTGGTCGACGGCGCCGAGGTCGACCTGGCGTCGACTGTCGCCTACAAGGGCATGATGCTGTCCGGCGTGCCGAACTTCGCCATGACCATCGGCTACACGAACGCCTCCTGGACGCTGAAGGCCGACCTCGTCGCCACGTACGTCTGCCGGCTGCTGCGCCACCTCGACGACACCGGCCGGCAGATCGTCACGCCGCTCGCCCCGGACACCGACGACCTGGTGCCGATCATCGACCTACAGTCCGGCTACGTGCTCCGCGCCGTCGACCAGCTGCCCAAGCAGGGACCGCAGGCGCCGTGGCGGCTGCACCAGAACTATCCCCGCGACGTACGCCTGATGCGGCACGGCCCGCTCACCGACGGCGTCCGGTTCGACCGCGCCGGCGTACCCGCCACGGCGGCCACCACCTCGGGAGGAACCGATGCGTGACCTCGTCTTCCCCGGCGGCACGGCGGTGCTCACCGGCGCGGCGAGCGGCATCGGCGCGGCGCTGGCCCACGGGCTGGCCCGGCGCGGCGCCGACCTGGTGCTGCTCGACCGCGACGCCGACGGCCTGGCCGCCACCGTCGCCGCGATCCGGGCCGCGTACCCGGACCGGCGGGTGGAGACCCACCTGGTCGACCTTGCCGACGCCGAGGCCACCGATCGGGTCGCCGCCGAGATCCACCGCGCGAACCCCCGGATCCGGCTGCTGATCAACAACGCCGGCGTGGCACTGGGCGGGCGCTTCGACCAGGTCACCCTGGAGGAGTTCCTCTGGGTCATCGAGATCAACTTCCGGGCGGTGGTCCGCCTGACCCACGCGCTGCTGCCCGCGCTCAAGGCCGAACCCGGCGCCCACCTGGTGAACGTGTCCAGCCTGTTCGGGCTGATCGCCCCCGCCGGGCAGGCCGCGTACGCGGCGAGCAAGTTCGCCGTACGCGGCTTCACCGAGGCGCTGCGGCACGAGCTGGCCGACGACGGCGTCGGCGTCACCTCGGTGCACCCGGGCGGCATCCGCACCCGGATCGCCGCCAGCGCCCGCGTCGGCAGTGGCGTGGCCCTCGACGAGTACGAGGCTGGGCGCAAGCAGTTCGAGAAGCTGCTCACCATCGACCCGGCCACCGCCGCCGAGGTGATCCTGCGCGGCGCGCAGCGACGCCGCGGCCGGGTGCTGATCGGCTGGTCGGCGAAACTGCCCGACCTGCTCGCCCGCCTCGCCCCCGCCGGGTACGGCCGGGTGCTGGCCCTGGGCATGCGCCAGCCCCCGGCCCGGCCCGGCGCCGCGCCCACAGCTCCGCCCGCCGTCCCGCCCGCCGAGGCACCCACCGTCGCGACCGACGCCACAGTGCCGGTTCCGTCTCCCCGGTCCGGCGAGGAGGCCGCGGCGGAACCCGGACGCCAGGCGTGACGCTCGTCCTGCCCCCGGCCGACGAGCGCACCGTCGACGGACGGCGTACCCGCTGCCGGATCAGCGGCGACGGGCTGCCCGTGGTGCTGCTGCACGGCATCGGCCGTACCCTCGACGACTTCACCGCCCTGCACACGGCGCTGGCCCGCGACCACCTGGTGCTTGCGGTGGACCTGCCCGGGCACGGCGGCTCCGCGCCGCTGGACGGCCCGCACACGCTTCCGGCGCTGGCCGCCGCGGTGGCCGGCTTCCTGGACGTGGCCGGGGTGACCGGCCCGGCGCACCTGGTCGGCAACTCCCTCGGCGGGGCGGTGGCGATGCGCCTGGCCGCCGACGCGCCGCAGCGCGTCGCCAGCCTGGCGTTGCTCAACAGCGCCGGCTTCGGCCGCGAGGTGACTGTGGCGCTGCGGCTGCTGGCGGTACGCCCGCTGGCCCGCCTGCTGCTGCGCCCGCACCCGGGGATCGTCCGCCGCACCGAACGGGCGATCTTCTACGACCCGGCGTACGTCACCGAGGAGCGGCTCGCCACCGCGCTCGCGGTTGCCCGGCAGCCGCACGCCGCCCGGGTGATGCTGGAGCTGGTCCGCGACCTGGGCACCTGGCGCGGCGTACGCCCGCAGTGGCGCGCCGACCTGCTCGACGCGGTGGCCGCGCTCGGCCTGCCCACGCTGCTCGTCTGGGGCGAGCGCGACCTGGTCCTGCCCGCCGCGCACTTGGCGTACGCCCGTACCCGGCTGCCGCACGCGCGCTCCCACCTGTTCCGCGACACCGGGCACATGCCGCAGATCGAGCGGACCGCCGAGGTGGAGGCGCTGCTGCGGGAGCTGTGGGCCTGACCGTGGCCTGCGCCACTGCTCCGGCCCGCGCCAGGCCGTCCGGCCGGACCCGGGAGCAAGCTTAGATACATGACGCATCCCAGCCGGACCGCGCCATCCGCTGCCGAGCGGGCGTACCGGCACCTCAAGCAGGCCGTCCTGGAACAGGTCTACCCGGGCGGTCAGCTCGTCAGCGAGGGCGAGATCGCCGAGGCGACGGGGGTGTCCCGCACCCCGGTCCGGGAGGCGCTGCTGCGGCTGGAGACCGAGGGGCTGGTCAAGCTCTACCCGAAGCGCGGCGCGCTGATCCGGCCGGTGTCGGCCCGGGAGATCGCCGACGTCATCGAGGCCCGCCGCCTGGTCGAGCTGCACGCCGCCGACAGGGTCTGGCCGCGCCGCGCCGAGCTGCGCGCCGACCTGGCCCGATGGCTGGACGAGATGGGCCGCGCGCACGCCGCCGGCGACATCACCGCGCTGATGGCCGCCGACCGCTCGTTCCACGCCGCGGTGGTCGAGGCGGCCGGCAACGAGATCCTCGCCGAGCTGTACCACCGGCTGCGCGACCGGCAGCTGCGGATGGGTGAGGCGAGCTTCCGGCTCTCACCCGGCTGGGCCGAGGTCGCCCTCACCGAGCACGCCGGGCAGCTCGCCGCGCTCGACGGCGACGACCCGCAGGCGTGGCACGACGCGGTCGCCGCGCACATCGACACCGCCGCGCGGATGCTCGGAACGCTGCGGTGAGCGCGGCTCGCCGGCCCGCCGCCCTGGTGTACGCGGTGGCGCTGACCGCGTACCTGACCGCCGTGTTCCACCGCAGCTCGCTCGGCGTCACCGGGGTCGACGCGGCGGACCGCTTCCACATCAACGCCGCCGCGCTCGCCACGTTCTCCGTCGCCCAGCTCGCCGTCTACGCCGTCATGCAGGTCCCGGTCGGGGTGCTGCTGGACCGCTACGGCTCGCGCCGGCTGCTGCTGGCCGGCGGCGCGCTCATGGTGGCCGGGCAGCTCCTGTTCGCCGTGGCCGGGGACGTGCCGCTCGCGGTCGCCGCCCGGGTGCTCGTCGGTCTCGGCGACGCCATGACCTTCATCAGCGTGCTGCGCATCGTCGCGTTCTGGTTCCCCGGCCGGCGCAACCCGCTGCTGGTGCAGCTCACCGGCACCGTCGGCCAGTTCGGTGCCGTGCTCGGCGCCGTACCCCTGGTGCTGCTGCTGCACCGCGCGGGCTGGACCCCGGCGTTCCTGACCGCCGCGGCGCTCGGCGCGACGGTGGTGCTGCTGGTCCTCGTCGCGGTACGCGACACCCCGCACGCCGAACACGCCACCGCGCTCGCGCCCGACCTGGCCACGGTGCGCCGCCGGCTCGCCGAGGCGTGGGCCCAGCCGGGCACCCGGCTGGGCCTGTGGACGCACTTCGTCACCCAGTTCTCCGGCGCGGTGTTCGCGCTGCTGTGGGGGTACCCGTTCCTGGTGCAGGGGCAGGGGTTCTCGCCGACCGCGGCGGCCGGGATGCTCACCCTGATGACAGTGGTGACGCTCGTGTGCGGGCCGGTGATCGCGCACCTGTGCTCGCGCCACCCGTTCCACCGCTCGGTGGTGGTCTTCGCGATCACCGCCGCCACTGCCGGGGTGTGGGCGGTGGTCCTGGCCTGGCCCGGCCGCGCGCCGCACTGGCTGCTGGTGGCGCTCGTGGTGGTGCTCGCGGTCAACGGCCCCGGCTCGATGATCGGGTTCGACTACGCCCGGTCGTTCAATCCGGTGCACCGCATCGGCAGTGCCACCGGCATCGTCAACGTCGGCGGCTTCGTCGCCTCGATCGCGCTGATCCTGGCCGTCGGCGTGGTGCTCGACCTGGCCACCCCGGCCGGGCGGGACACGCCGCCGCTGTCCGCGTTCCGCTGGGCGTTCGCCGTGCAGTTCCTGCTCTGGGCGCTCGGCGCCGTGCAGGTGCTGCGGTACCGCAACGCCGCCCGTCGCCGCCTCGCCGACGAGCGGGCCGCCGCGACGGTCGCGGCACCCGCCTGAGTACGCGGGCGGCCCGGCGGTGGGCGGGCGGCTGGCGTGGCTTCGGTGCGGCGGCTCAGGGCCGGTGCCGCACCAGCGAGTCGAGCACCAGGGTCAGCCCCGCGCCGACCAGCCACACGTCCTTGGCCAGGCCGATGCCGGCCTGGCTCGGCCGCAGGCTGGTGCCCTCGCGCATGCCGGGCGTCTTCAGATAGAGCTGCACCAGACCCGCGCCGAACGCGGTGAGCGCGGCCCCGGCCAGCAGCGACGGCACGAACGGGGCGAGCAGCGCCGCGCCGAGCGCGACCTCGCCCCGCGACAGCAGCACGGCGAACCGGTCCGGCGGGATCTGCCGCAACTGCGGCATCGCGCCGGCCGCCATGCCGTGCATGCCCGCGGCGGCCTCACCCTCCAGGCCCCGCTTGCCCAGCCCGGAGTTCAGGATGTACGCGCCGATCGCGACCCGCAGCGGCGCATGCGACAGCCTCATGATCACTCCCGTCCCACCTGGTAGAACCGGCACACCGGGTACCCGGTCATGACCAGGACAATCCGGCGGGCTTCATTGGTTCGCGGGTCATGATCAGCGGTAGGTTCTGGGTGCAGAAGCACGCAACAAGGGAGGCACTGTGAGCCAGGAAGTCCGGGGAGTCGTGTCGCGGCGCAAGGGCGCGCCCGTGGAGGTCACCACCATCGTGGTGCCGGACCCGGGGCCGGGCGAGGCGGTGGTCCGCATCCAGTCGTGCGGCGTCTGCCACACCGACCTGCACTACCGCGAGGGCGGCATCAACGACGACTACCCGTTCCTGCTCGGCCACGAGGCCGCCGGCATCGTGGAGCAGGTGGGTGACGGCGTCACCGACGTGGCGCCCGGCGACTTCGTGGTGCTCAACTGGCGCGCGGTCTGCGGGCAGTGCCGGGCCTGCCGGCGCGGCCGACCGTGGTACTGCTTCGCCACCCACAACGCGACCCAGAAGATGACGCTCACCGACGGCACCGAGCTGACCCCGGCGCTCGGCATCGGCGCGTTCGCCGAGAAGACGCTCGTCCACGCCGGGCAGTGCACGAAGGTCGACCCTTCGGCCCGGCCGGCGGCGGTCGGCCTGCTCGGCTGCGGCGTGATGGCCGGTCTCGGCGCGGCCATGAACACCGGCAACGTGACCCGGGGCGACTCGGTCGCGGTGATCGGCTGCGGTGGTGTCGGTGACGCGGCGGTGGCTGGCGCGGCCCTGGCCGGCGCGACCACGATCATCGCGGTGGACACCGACTCCCGCAAGCTCGACTGGGCGCGCAAGTTCGGCGCCACCCACACCGTCAACGCCTCCGAGGACGACGCGGTGGAGGCCATCCGCGCGGCCACCGGCGGCTTCGGCGCCGACGTGGTGATCGACGCGGTCGGGCGTCCGGAGACGTGGAAGCAGGCGTTCTACGCCCGCGACCTGGCCGGCACCGTCGTGCTGGTCGGCGTGCCGACCCCGGAGATGACAGTCGACCTGCCGCTGCTGGACGTCTTCGGCCGCGGCGGCGCGCTCAAGTCCAGCTGGTACGGCGACTGCCTGCCCAGCCGCGACTTCCCGATGCTCACCGAGCTGTACCGGCAGGGACGGCTGGACCTGGACGCCTTCGTCACCGAGGAGATCGCCCTCGACCAGGTCGAGGAGGCGTTCAACCGGATGCACCACGGCGACGTGCTGCGCTCGGTGGTGGTCTTCCCGTGACCGCACGCGTCGACCACGCCGTCACCTCCGGCACGTTCTCGCTCGACGGCCAGACGTTCGATGTGGACAACAACGTCTGGGTGATCGGCGACGACGCCGAGTGCGTCGTCCTCGACGCGCCGCACGACGTGGCCGCCATCCGTGAGGTGATCGGTGACCGGCGGGTGGTCGCGATCATCGCCACCCACGCCCACGACGACCACGTCCGGGTCGCGCCCGAACTGGCCCGGGCCACCGGCGCGCCGGTGCTGCTGCACCCGGCCGACCGGGTGCTGTGGGACATGGTGCACCCGGACACGGCACCGGACGGCGAGCTGACCGACGGGCAGACGTTCACCGTCGGCGGCACCACGCTGCGGGTGCTGCACACCCCGGGCCACAGCCCCGGCGCGTGCAGCCTCTACGCTCCCGACCTGGGCGCGGTCTTCACCGGCGACACCCTGTTCGCCGGGGGACCGGGCGCCACCGGGCGGTCGTACAGCGACTTCGGCACCATCGTCGAGTCGATCCGTACCCGGCTGCTCACGCTGCCGCCGGAGACGGTGGTGCACACCGGGCACGGCGACGACACCACGATCGGGGCCGAGGCGCCGCACCTGGACGAGTGGATCGCCCGGGGCCACTGAGGACCGTAAGCCCGAGCGGGCCCGGCCGGAGTGATCCGGTCCGGGCCCGCTCGCGCGTCCCGGCCCGGAAAACCGTGTGGCCGCGCGGCGTCTGGTCCGGTGATACTCGGGCCCGTGCCGGTTGCCGCCCTCACCGACGTCCAGTCCGCCGCGCTGCGCCACGTCCGCGACGTCGCGCTGCGCGACCGCCCCGCCGCGCTCGCCGTCATCACCCGCCACCTCACCGCCTCCGGCACCACCTACCGGTACGAGGAGGTCGTCGCCGCGATCACCGGGTACGGGCGGCTGACGCTCAACTTCCACCCCGACCGGGTCCTGCGCGACGGCCGCACAGTGGTCGAGGCCCTCGAGGAGGAGGGCGTCTACCGCAGCCAGTTCGAGACCGGCATCTCCAACGGCGGGCTGACCGCGTACCCGGGCGGCGACCGGGACGTGTGGGAGCAGGCGATGTTCGGCGGCGCGTACCAGCGTCCCGGCGTGCTCCCCGCGCAGCGCCCCAAGTACGGCGGCCTGAACCTGCTCGACCACGCCGACGGCGCGTGCCCCCGCTTCGGGTCCTGCCACCTGCGACTGCGCCCGGAGGTGCTGGCCCGGGCCACGTTCAGCTTCGGTGACAGCCACCTCGAGCCCACCGAGTTCGGCACCGTCGACGTCTTCGAGCCGGTGTTCGCGGCGCTTCTGACCACCACCGCCGGCACCGGCGTCGCCCTGGGCGTGGCGGGCATGGACACCGGCACACTGCTGCGGACGCTGCTGCGCCGCCGGGAACGGGAGTCCGGGCGGGTCGGCCGGGCGCTCGACGACTACGTCGAGGCGCAGGTGCACGGCGAGATCAGCCTGGCCCGCGACGTCGAGGCGCTCGTGGTCGACCCGTCATTCCGGGGCACCGACGTGGGACGGCGTCTGGAGCGGATCGCCGCGCGGCACGGCCTGGCGCTGCGGTTCCACCCCGGCTTCGTGCTGCCGGTCGACGCGGTGGACGCCGAGTTCCGCGGCCCGGACATCCCGCCGCTCGCCGCGCGCGTACACGCCGAGTTCGCCCGCCCGGGGGAGCCGCTGCACGCCGCGCTCGTCGGCCGGGCGGCCGCCTCGGTGGTACGCGAGCCGCAGTGCTGGGCCGACAGGGGGCCGGCCGCGGTGACGCTGCAGCACCTCAAGCAGCTCTGGCACGTGCTGGTCCGGTTCGGCGCTCCGGCCTGATCGTCCCGCTCTGCCTGCTGAACCGCGTGCTCGTCCGGAACCGCGGGTGACCTGGACCGCAGCCTTCGCCGTGCCCGGCATTTCCGGAATGACCGACACCGCGGGTTCGTTGTGTCCCCCGTACCGCCGGAACCCAAACACCTACCCGGCGGTAGTCCCTCGAGGGGCGCTCACCCCGGAGCGCGTCGTAACGATCGAAAGGGCAACCATCGTGAAGCAGCACTTCACTCGATGGCTCCCCGCCATCGCGAAGACCGCCGTCGCGAAGACCGCCGCCGTCACCCGTAACCGCCGTGCCGCGCTGAGCGTGGCGGGTGTGGCAGTTCTGGGCGGGCTGGCCGTCGGCCCCGTCGCAGTGGCCGCGCCGGTGACCAGCGGGCCGCACGCCGGCGCCAAGGCCGCCATCGACCTGGCGACCGGCAAGAAGACCTCCACCGAGGCGGTCAAGCCCGGCCAGACCACCGGCCTGGACAAGGTGCCGACCCGGGCCGACCGGCCGGCCAAGGAGAAGCTCGTGCCGCACGGTGTCGAGGGCGCGCAGTCGCGCATCCCGCTCGACGACGCACAGCTCGACAACGCCAAGGCCATCGTCGAGGCGGCCAAGGAGACCGGCGTGGGGGAGCGGGGCGCCGTGATCGGCGTCGCGACCTCGCTGCAGGAGTCGAAGCTGTACAACCTGGGTCACCTCGGCGCGTACAACGACCACGACTCGGAGGGCCTGTTCCAGCAGCGCCCGTCGTCCGGTTGGGGCACGTCCGAGCAGATCACCGACCCGGAGTACTCCAGCAAGGCGTTCTTCAACGCGCTGAAGAACGTCGGCGGCTGGCACGAGCTGCCGCTGACCACCGCCGCGCAGACCGTCCAGGTGTCCGCCTACCCGTACGCGTACGCGCAGTGGGAGGAGCAGGCGGCGGACATCGTCCAGCAGGTCTGGTAACCCGACACTAACCCGACACCCGTAGAGAACGGCCGGCCCTTTCGTGGGGTCGGCCGTTCTCGTCGATCTTGGACTTGTGGCACCTCGCAGACCTCGGATAATGGACATCCTGGGCGCCACAACTCCAAGATCGCCGTGGCGGGCGGGTGGGCGGGCGGGGAGGGCGGGTTTGGTGGGCGGGGAACAACCCCGGGTCGTCGGTCGTTGCAGATGCACCCGGCACGCCCCCGCGCTGCCGGATCCCCCGAGAACCCTGAGCGCCTGACGGTGCCCACGCATCCCCCCGGATGCGTCGACCCCCGAACGGAGCCCACCATGAACACGATCCTGCGCAAGAGCATCCTCGGTATCGCCGGTCTCGCCTTCACCGGTGGCGTGTTCGCCGGCCCGGTCGCCGCCCACGCGGCGGAGACCACCAAGCCGGCCGCCGTCGCGGTCCGGGGCGTGAGCCCGCAGGGCGAGCAGTCGCACGTGGACCTCAACGACGAGCAGCTCGCCAACGCCAAGGCCATCATCGCGGCCACCAAGAAGGCGGGCATGCCCGAGCGCGCCGCGGTCGTCTCGATCGCCACCGCGCTGCAGGAGTCGAAGCTGGAGAACCTGGGTCACCTGGGTGACCGCAACGACCACGACTCGCTGGGCCTGTTCCAGCAGCGGCCGTCCAGCGGCTGGGGTACGCCGGAGCAGATCACCGACCCCGAGTACTCGACGCTGGCGTTCCTCAAGGGCCTCAAGCAGGTCGACGGCTGGCAGGACATGCCGCTGACCGAGGCCGCGCAGACCGTGCAGGTCAGCGCCTACCCCGACGCGTACGCGCAGTGGGAGAAGCAGGCCGCCGAGATTGTCGCCGAGCACTGGAACAAGTAAGACCCGACGAAAGGCCGGTACCCGACCCGGGTGCCGGCCTTTCGCGTGCTCTCAGCCGCTGTGCGCGGCGAGCCACGACAGCACCGGCTCGACCACCGACGGGTCCAGCGGCTGCTTCGCCTCGTCCCGGTACGCCCGCAGCGACGGCGGACCTGGTTGGCGGCGCAGCACGTGGGTGACGTCCGGCAGGACCCCGGTCTGCACCGGCCCGCCGGCGTGGGCGGCGATGACCGGCAGGTCGGCCGGGTCGGTCTGGAGGTCCTTGTCGCCGGTGAGCGCGAGGATCGGGGCGTCGATCCGGGCCAGGTCCGGGCGGGGGTCGTAGCGCAGGAACTCCCGGAACCAGCGGGCGTTGAGCCGCTGCCCGCCGACCCACGCCACGTCCTTGTCGGTGGCGAGGATCTTCTCGTGGTTGCGGGCCACCTTCGCCACCAGGTCGGTGCGGGTGAGCCGGAACACCAGGCGTACCGGCGCGGGCAGGGTGGGCAGCAGCCGCCCGGCCTGCCGGCGCAGCACCTCGGCGCCGGTGCGCACGGGCGCGGAGAGCAGGACCAGACCGGCCACCGGTACGCCACGCGCGGCGAGCGCGACGGCGGTGAGCGCGCCCTCGCTGTGCCCGACCAGGAACATCCGCCCGGCGTCCACGGCCGGGTCGTCGCGCAGCGCCGCGAACACCGCTGCCGCGTCGTCGACGTTGTCGTGGAAGCCGGTACGCAGGAACTCGCCGCTGCTCTCGCCGACGCCCCGCCTGTCGTACCGGGCGACAGCGATCCCGGCCCCGCTCAGCGCGGCGGCCAGGTGCCGCTGGATGCCGAGCGGCAGGCGGCGGTGGTCGCCGTCGCGGTTGATCGGCCCGGAGCCGGGCAGCAGCAGCGCCACCGGGTGCGGTCCGGCGCCGTCGGGCAGCGTGAGTGTGCCGGACAGCCGCTGCCCGGCCGACTCGACGGCGAGCGGACTGTCGACCGTCACGGCAGCACCGCCGCGGCCAGGGCGTCGGCGTCGTCGGCGCCGATGAGCAGGGAGTCGTACGCCTGGCCGGTGAGGGTGATGCGGACGGCCGGCTGGCCGCCGCGGACGCTGACGAACTCCTTGCCGGCCTTGCCGCGCCAGGTGCCGACGTTGCGCGTGCGGGGCACGCCGAGGCCGGGCGCCCGGATGCCACGGGTGGCGCGGGCGCCGTCCGGTACGACGACGGCGCCGCTGACGGCGGAGCGGGGGAACGACAGGTCGCCGCGCAGGGCCCAGATCTTCTCGGCGGTGGTGAGCCGGACGTCGATGCGGTGGGGGGTGAGGTCGATGGTGGCCATCGGTGGACTCCTCGCTTCTGTTATCGTCGGTGAGAACATTACCGGAGGCGAGAACAAAAAGGGGAGCCACTGTGGCACTCGACACCGTGGAGCTGCTGATGCACCCGGTCCGGCTGCGCATCGTCCAGGCGTTCCTGGGCGGCCGCACGCTCACCACCACCGACCTGCGCACCGAGCTGAGCGACGTGCCGCCGGCCACGCTCTACCGGCAGGTCGCCACGCTCGCCGACCACGGCGTGCTGCACACGGTGGGGGAGCGGCGGGCCCGCGGCGCGACCGAGCGCAGCTACCGGCTCCACGAGGCCGCCGCGTCGGTGGACCCGGACGAGGCCCGGGCCATGAGCCCGCAACGGCACCGGCAGGCGTTCCTCACCTTCGTCGCGGGCCTGCTCGCCGACTTCGACGGCTACCTCGACCGCGGCGACCCCGACCTGGCCCGCGACGTCGCCGGCTACCGGCAGAACGCGTTCCACGCCACCGACACCGAGACCGCCGAGTTCGTCACCCGGTTCCGCGAGCTGTTCGCCGAGTACGCGGCGCTCGGCCCCGGGCCCGGCCGCACCCGGCGGCTGCTCACCACAGTCCTGCTGCCCGGCGCCGATCAGGAGCGGCCCGTCGAGCGCCGGTGACCGGCCACGATGTCCGCCACGGCGGCACCGAGCGCCAGCACGATGATCCCGGCGGCGAGCAGCAGCGAGCGGCGGAACGCCGTACTCCAGTCGCCGTGGCCGTCGGCGAGCGTGGAGAAGAACAGCGCGCCCACCGCGGCGATGCCCGCGGCCGACCCGATGCGCTGCCCGGTCTGGAGCATGCCCGCGCCGCTGCCGGCCATCGGCACCGGCACCTCGGACAGCGTGAGCGTCTGGTTCGGCGCGATCACCAGGCCGCTGCCCAGCCCGGCGACGAGCAACGGCAGCGCGGTCCGCAGCGGCACGTTCTCGTGCGGCCCGCCCGCCAGCACCAGGTCGGTCGCGATCAGCCCGGCCACCACGGCCACCAGCCCGATCGCCACCAGCGGACGGCCGTACCGGGTGACCACCCGGCCGCCGAGCGCGGAGGCGAGCGCCGAACCGAGCGCGAACGGCGTGATCGCCAGACCGGCCACGAGCGCGCTGTAGCCGAGCCCCATCTGGAGGTAGAGCGTGAAGACGAAGAAGATCGCGGTGAACCCGGCGAAGTAGATCAGGCCGATCAGCGCGCCCAGCGTGTACGAGCGCACCGTGAACAGCCGCAGGTCGAACAGCGGCTGGGCGCGCCGGCCGTACCGGTGCTCCCAGAGCGCGAACCCGGCGAGCAGCAGCAGGCCGACGGGGATCAGCAGCCACTTGCCCGGGCCCCGCCACTGCTCCCGCTGCACCAGCGGCAGCAGGATCACCGTCACCCCGGCGCCGAGCAGCAGCACCCCGAGCGGATCGAGCCGGCCCCGTCCGGCCGGATTCGTCGCCCGGGACGGCATCAGCCGCCAGCCGAGCAGCATCGCCACGATCCCGACCGGGATGTTCACGAAGAACACCCACCGCCAGCCGTGCTCGGCGCCGCCGAGCTGGATGAGCAGACCGCCGAGCAGCGGCCCCACGGCGGTGGAGATACCGATCGTCGCGCCCAGCAGCCCGAACGCCCGGCCCCGGTCGGAGCCCCGGAACAGCTCCTGGATCATGCCGCTGACCTGGGGGTTCACCACGCCGGCGGCGGCGCCCTGGACGAGCCGGGCGACGACCAGCCACTCCGGTGAACGGGCCAGCCCGGCCAGCGCGCTGGCCAGCGTGAACAGGCCGACCCCGACCACGAACGCGGTACGCCGCCCGCGCGCGTCGCCGAACCGCCCGGCCGGCACCAGCACCAGGCCGAACGTCAGTGCGTACCCGGACAGCACCCACTGCAGGTCGCTCGGCGTGGCGTGCAGCGCCCGGTCGATCGACGGCACCGCGACGTTGACGATGCTGACGTCCAGCAGCGTCATGAACGCCGCGATCAGGCCGACGCTCAGCGCGCGCCAGCGACGCCGGCCGTCGTACCCGGTGTCCTGCACCGGCGTCGACGACCGGCCCTCGCTCATCGTGCCCCCCGCTGACCGTCGATCACCCGACTCCGATCGCTACCCGGTGCCCGGTGGGGCAAACGACTCGATCACGCCATCTGGCGCGCGCACCACCGGGGTCCGAAGTCCAGGCCGGACATCGGGGAGTCCTCGCGATGCAGCAGCCCTCGCTCGGTGAGCGAGTGCAGCGGCTCGCGCAGCTCCTCCTCGGTCATCCCGGTCTCCTGGGCGATCAGGTCCGGGTAGGGGACGTGTCCCTGCACCTCCAGCGCGGACACCGCCTGGTAGACCCGTTCCTCGACCGCAGACAGCTGGACCTGAGGCATCGCTTCCCTCCTCGGCGTGGACCGCCCGACCCGCGGACGGCCGGCGACCGGCGGTTACCCGGACGGGCCGCGATGATGCTCACCCGTTCGACTGTCGTACCGGGCGGCGCGGCACGGCGGTGCCCTAGGCTGCACCCGTGATCATGGATCTCGTCGTGGTCGGCGGCGGGCCCGCCGGACTCTCCGCCGCGCATGCCGCGGCCCGGGCCGGCGTCCGCACGCTCGTGGTGGAACGGGCCACCCACCCCCGGTACAAGACGTGCGGCGGCGGCCTGATCGGCACCTCGCTCACCGAGGTCGCCGAGCGTGTCGAGGTGCCCGCCCACGACCGGGTCGACCGGATCACGTTCACCCGGGACGGGCGACGCGCGTTCACCCGCCGGCACCCCGCGCCGCTGGTCACCATGATCCGCCGGGAGGAGTTCGACGACCGGCTGCGCGCCGCCGCCGTCGCCGCCGGCGCGCAGGTCCGCGAGGGCGTCGCGGTCCGCGCGATCGAGCAGGACCCCGACGAGGTACGCCTGCGCCTGGCCGGCGGTGAGACGGTACGCGCCCGTACCGTCATCGGCGCGGACGGCTCGTCCGGCGTGACGGCACGCCACGTCGGGGTGCGCTTCCGGCAGGTCGACCTCGGCCTGGAACTGGAACTGCCGGTGGACGCCGCCGAGCGGGACCGCTGGCGCGGCCGGGTGCTGCTCGACTGGGGGCCGCTGCCCGGCTCGTACGCGTGGGTGTTCCCCAAGGGCGACCGTCTCACCGTCGGTGTCATATCCGCCCGGGGCGACGGCGAGCGCACCCGCGCCTACCTGCGCGACTTCACCGACCGGCTCGGCCTTTCCGGGGTGAGGCCGGAGCACGACTCCGGTCACCTGACCCGCTGCCGCACCGGGGACTCACCGCTGCGGCACGGCCGGGTGCTGGTCGCCGGGGACGCCGCCGGGCTGCTGGAGCCGTGGAGCCGGGAGGGGATCAGCTACGCGCTGCGCTCGGGCCGGCTGGCCGGCGAGGCGGTGGCCGCCGGTGACCTCGACGCGTACGCCCGGGAGGTCGACCGGCGGCTGACGCCGGAGATGCGCGCCGGGCACCGGCTGCTGGAGGTGTTCGAGCGGCGGCCCGACGTGTTCCACGCGATGCTGGCGAGCCCGCCCGGCTGGCGGATGTTCGTCCGGTTCTGCCAGGGGCGGGCGAGCTTCGCCGAGGTGCTCGACCGGCGGCCGGTGCGGGCCGGGCTGGCGCTGCTCGACCGCCTGCCCGCCGCCGTCAGGGGACGATGACCGCCCGCCCCCGCACCTCGCCCCGGCGCAGCGCCTCGTACGCCTGCGGCGCCTCCGCGAGGGGGAACGTGTGCACGTCGGCGTGCAGCCGGCCGTCGCGGGCCAGCGCGATCACCTCGTGCAGTTCCGCCCGGGTGCCCCAGAACGGCACCACCACACCGGTCTCCAGCGGCACCGGCGGCGGCTCGTCGGCGACCGGCCGCACCGGCAGCGTGCCGCCGGCCAGGCCCACCAGCAGGATCTGGCCGCCGGTGGCGACCACCTGCCGGGCGGTGTCCAGTGTGGGCTGCGCGCCGACGAAGTCGAGCACCACGTCCGCGCCGTCCGGCGCCGGCCCGACCAGTTCGCGGATCCTCTCCACCGCGTCCGGGCCGGCCTGCACGGTGTGGTGGGCGCCCAGGCGGCCGGCCAGGTCCAGCGCGGCGGTGTTCGTGTCCACCGCGATGATCCGCACCGCGGTGGTGGCGAGCAGGATCTGCAACCCCATGTGCCCCAGGCCGCCGATGCCGATCACCACGCAGGACGTGCCGGGCCGCAGCCGGGGCCGCGCCAGGTCCACCGCGTGGTACGGGGTCAGCCCGGCGTCGGTCAGCGGCGCCGCCTGGGTCAGGTCCATGTCGCCGACCGGCAGCAGCCGGGACGCGGGCACCACCACGTAATCGGCCAGCCCGCCGTCGCGGCTGAGCCCGATGCCGCCGACCGGGATGACCCGGCAGCGGTTCTCCTCGCCCCGCAGGCAGGCCCGGCAGTAGCCGCAGCCGATGATGCCGTAGACCGCGGCCCGGTCGCCGGGCGACCAGCCGAGAACTCCCGCGCCTACCGTGTCGACGGTGCCGGCGATCTCGTGCCCGAGCGTCATCGGCATCGGGAACACCCCGGCCGGCGCGTCGAGGATGTGCAGGTCGGAGTGGCAGGCGCCGACCGCGCCGACGCGCACCAGCACCTCACCCGGGCCGGCCTGCGGCGTGGGCACCTCCGTGTGCTCCAGCACACCGGGTGCGGTCATCCGTACTGCGCGCATGTCTCCTCCACCTCGTCGCCCACGGTCGTCGCGGCGGCATACCCCTGCCGTAGCGGTTGATGCGGAGACGCAACGGGCGAGCGCACAATGCGGTCATGAGCGAGCCGGCCGAGTCGTTCACCGACGAGGAGTACGCGTTCCTGCGGCACGTCCGCTTCGGCGAACTGCCGGCCCGGGTGCGCCCGGAGGAGCGGATCGAGTCCGCCGAGACCGAGTTCCCGCCGGACCGGCCGGACCCGGCCGGCGGGGAGTCGGAGTGGCACCTTCGCGCGGGCGGCTGACGGGGCCCGGGCACGCGCCCGGACCCCGTCGCCTCACGGTCAGAAGACCGGCACGCCGTCGCGGACCAGCTTCCAGTTGGGTACGAAGAAGTCGGCCGGGTCGATGACGCCCTTGGCCTGTGCCCAGTCGATGAGCAGCTGGCGGATCTCCTGCTGGGCGTTGTAGACCTGGGTCTTCACGATGCCCGGGAAGTTGCCGCCGCCGCTACGCCGGTAGTTGTTCACCGCCACCACGAACCGGGCGTCCGCCGCGACCGGGGTGTCGGTGCCGGCCAGCACCAGGCGGGTGATCCGCTGGCCGACCGGCTCGGCGATGTCGATGTCGTAGTCGACGCCGGAGAACACGTCGTAGTTGTAGTCCGGCACCGCCGGGTCGCTGATCGTCTCCGGGTTCACCGGCGCGCCGGCCGGCAGCGTGACGAAGTACTTCGCCGAGTACTCCAGGTACGCCTTCACCTCGGCGCCGGTCAGCACGACCGCCTCCAGCGTGTTGTCGTACACGTAGAGGCCCGCCACGTCGCGGATCCGCACGTCGCCCTGCGGGAACACCGCGGTACGGCTGAACGGCGCGGCGATGGACAGCACCGGCAGGCCCGCGTACTCGCCGGCCGCGAGGGCCTCGGTGACCACCTCGGTCTGGACGTGGTTGATGAAGTCCAGGATCGGGGTGTCCTTGTACCGCGACTCGGCGGCCGACAGCTCCACGCTCGACCGGGCGACGACCCGGTTGACGTACTCGACGGTCTTGGTGTGCTGGCCGCGCACGGCCGCGAGCACCGCCGGGTCCTCGACCACGGTGTTGGTGTTCAGCGTGGTGGCCGACTTGGCGGTGACCGCCCAGCGGCCCTTCTCCCGGGTCAGCGTGAAGTCCATCCGGGTCAGCCGCTGGCCCCACTTCGACGGCTCCGAGGTGAGGACCCGCTCGCCGGTGGTGAGGTTGGTGACGAACTTCTCCGGCACCTCGTTGTGCGCGTGGCCGAACAGGATCGCGTCGATGCCGGGGACCTGCTCGGCGATCAGCGCGGTCGGGTTCTCGTTCGGCAGCTCCGGGCCGTAGCTGGAGGTGCCGCTGTCGCCGCCGTGCGCGGAGATGACGACCAGGTCGGCGCCGCGGCGGCGCATCTCCGGCACCCACTTCGCGGCGGTGGCGACCATGTCGGCGAAGACCAGGCGGCCCTCGACGTTGCCCTTGTCCCAGATGGCCACGCCGGGGTTGGTCAGGCCGAGGATGCCGACGCGCAGCTTCGGCGCGCCGTGCCCGCCGAGCTTGACCTCCTTGATCACGTACGGGAGGAACGCCGGCTTGCCGGTCTTCGCGTTGAGCGCGTTCGCGGCCAGGGCCGGGAACCCGAGCTGCTCGATCCAGGTGGCCAGCAGCGGCAGGCCGTAGTTGAACTCGTGGTTGCCGAGCGTCACCGCGTCGTACTTGAGGATGTTCATGGCGCGGGCCATCGGGTGCGTCTCACCGGTGCTGGTGATCGGCTCCTGCTTGGCGTAGTACGTCGCCAGCGGCGTGCCCTGGATCGTGTCACCGGCGTCCAGGACCAGCGTGGCCCTGCCCTTGCGCTCGGCCCGGATCTGGTTGACCAGGGTGGCGAGCTTCGCGACGCCGACGTCGTTGTGCTTGCTGTCGTCGAACTCGGCGTCCTTGTAGTAGTCCCAGTTGTAGACGTTGCCGTGGGTGTCCGACGTGCCGAGGATCGTCAGGTCCCAGGTCTTCGGCTGCTTCGGCTTCGCCTCGGCGGGCGCGCCGGCCAGCAGGGGAGCGGTCGCGGCGGCGGCCGCGACGGCCAGCACCTGGCGCCGGGAGGCGCCGGAGGAGGAGGTCATGAGGTGCCTTTCCGAATGGGGGTACGCGCCTCGTGGGCGCCGTTGCGCACCATAACCACCACATGTCACCTGCGCCACACCGGCCCGAATCGTTTCCCTTCCGGTCACAGGCTGCTGTTTTCCCGCCGGTCACCGGGGTAGGGGCGCATCCATGAGCGAGGACCAGTTCACCCAGCAGCATCCGGCCGAGCAGTACGGACAGCAGGAGGGCCAGCCGTCGCAGCAGCAGACGCCGCCCGGCAACGAGCAGGAGATGGGGCCGAAGCCCGACCACGGCGAGGAGTCGTACCGGGGCAGCGACCGGCTCACCGGCAAGCGCGCGATCATCACCGGCGGCGACTCCGGCATCGGCCGGGCCGTGGCGATCGCCTTCGCCCGCGAGGGTGCCGACGTGCTCGTCACCTACCTCGCCGACGAGGAGGAGAAGGACGCCCGGGAGACGGTCGCCCTGATCGAGCAGGCCGGGCGCACCGGCGTCGCGGTCCGGTGCGACCTGCGCGAGGAGGCCAACTGCCGCGCCCTCGTCGACCAGGCGCTGCGCGACCTCGGCGGCGTCGACATCCTGGTCAACAACGCGGCGTACCAGATGTCGCAGGACAACGGCCTGCTCGACATCACCACCGAGCAGTTCGACCGCGTCTTCAAGACCAACGTGTACGCCATGTTCTGGCTCTGCAAGTTCGCGGTGCCGCACATGAAGGAAGGCTCGACGATCATCAACACGTCGTCGATCCAGGCGTTCGACCCGTCGCCGCAGCTGCTCGACTATGCCACCACAAAGGCCGCCATCGCCAACTTCACCAAGGCGCTCGCGCAGAACCTGGCCGAGCGCGGCATCCGCGTCAACGCGGTCGCGCCCGGCCCGATCTGGACGCCGCTGATCCCGGCCACCATGCCGGAGGAGAAGGTGAAGCAGTTCGGCACCGACACGCCGCTGGGCCGTCCCGGTCAGCCGGCCGAGCTGGCGCCCGCGTACGTCTACTTCGCCTCCCAGGAGTCGAGCTACGTCACCGGCGAGATCCTCGGCGTGACCGGGGGCCGCCCGACGAAGTGAGCCGCCGCCTGGTCCCGTTCCGGCCCGTGCCGGCCGCCCGGTCCCGCCCTCGGTCGTCTGGTTCCGCTGCTCAGCGGGGCCAGGCGGCCATTCGGCGGCGCACCTCGGCGATCTGCGGCGCGTCCAGGCCGTAGCGGGTGAACCGCCGGTCGGTCAGCCCGTCCAGGTAGCGGCCCGCCGCGCGCACGTCCTCGTCGTCGAGCGCCGGATCGACCTGCCGGGCCAGCTCCAGCAGCTCCGCGACCGTGTACCGGTCCAGCGCGGCGGAGACGTCGATGTAGTCGCGTACCTCCCGCCGGTTGACCAGCGCGGCGGTCTTGTTGGCGATCAGGTCGCGGACGTCCATGACCGGGCCGAGGTCCATCACCACCGGGCTGCGGTGCCGGTCCAGGCGGGCCAGGCTCAGGCGGATCTGCCGGCCGTCCCGGCTCACCACGAAGTCCCGCAGGTCCCGGTCGAAGCCGTCGAACACCTCGCCCAGGCCGCCCGGGTCCACCTCGGCCACCCGGTAACCGGCGCGCTCCAGCGCCGCGCGTACCCCGTCGGCCGCCGCCGCGGCGGCGCCCTCCACGTCGGCGAACAGGTCGACGTCCTCGGTGGGGCGGGTGACCAGGCCGTGGACGGCCCACGCCACGCCGCCGCCGAGCACGAAACGGTGCGGGCCGGCCGCGGCCAGCGCCACCCGGGCCACCTGCCGGTAGAAGTCGTGCGGATGGGTCACGCGGCGCGCAGGCTCCGGTGCCGGCCCTCCCAGGCCAGGCGTACGCCCCGGGGCAGGTTGAGCAGCGGCCACAACCGGCGCAACGTGCCCGCGTGGATCAGCTCGCGCAGATCCTCCACCCGGGTCGTCTCGCGCAGCACGTTCTCGTACATCCAGAGCAACTCGTCCGGGTCGCCCAGGTCGAACGCGCGTTCGCTGCTCCACATCAGGCGTACCGGCAGCTCGACGATGCCGGTCGTGGGACCGGTGAGCTCGTCCAGGGTGCGCGCCACCACGGCGGGTCGCCCGGGACGGGCGAGGTACGCGTGCGCGCTGACCGACATGGCATCAGGGTAACCCCAACCCGGCCCTTTCCCCGCGTCCCTTCCCCGCGGAGCGCCCCCACAGCACTCGCCCCGCTCACGTGACCGCCCGCCCGCCACCCGCTCGGCGCCCGCCTCACTCCGCCCCGCCGCGCCCCGCCGCGCCCGGCCTCGCCCGGGCTCGCCCCGTCGATCATGAAGTTGGACCGGACAAACCGGTCAGCTCGTGCCGTCAACTTCATGATCGCCTGTCGCGATGCTCGTCTTGTTCACCTCGCGCGGCTCTCCGCTGGAGATCTTGGACGATTTCGGCCCCCATGAGGGCCGTTTCCTTCCAAGATCTCCGTGGTGGCCTGTGCGCCGAGCCTGGTGAGGTTCGCCGGGGCGGGCTCGCGCCGACATCCGCCTCGCGGCGATGCCCTCGGCAGGCGGATGGAGATCTTGGTACGTTCCCGCCCTTCCGGGGGCCGTTCCGTACCAAGATCGCTCGCGAAGGCTCTCCACCGACCGGCGACGTCCGCTCGGGGCCCGCGTTGCAGGCGGATCTGCCGTCGGCGGCCCGACGTCCCAATCGATCATGAGGTTGCCGGGGGTAAACCGGACATCATGTGCCGTCAACCTCATGATCGACGCGGCTGCGTCGGGTGTCCGGTTTTGGGGTGGTCGGGGACACCCGGGCGGCGGAATCGGGGATGGTGGCTGGGCGTTATACCTGGTGAACGACCGCAGCAGCACTCCCGGCGCCCCCTGGCACGCGGGCAGCGGCACCCGGGAATGACCCCGGGCCGGCGGTCGTTGTGCATGTCTCCGGCGCGACCAGTGAGCCCCGTACGCCACCCCCGGGCGTCCGCGGGCCGCGTCAGCAGGCCGCCGGAGATCCCCCGAAGACTTCTTGAGCGCCTGACGGTGCTCGCACCCGCACCGAACCCCCCTCGGCGCGGGCGTCGACCCCCGAACGGAGCCCACCATGAACACGATCCTGCGTAAGAGCATTCTCGGTATCGCCGGTCTGACCGTCGCCGGTGGCCTCGCCGCCGGCCCTCTCAACCACGACACCGGCACCCCGGTGCGCGACACGGCCGTGACCACCACCCAGGCCGCCGCGAAGCTGGACAGCGCCGCGCTCATCCCGCACGGCGTCCAGGGCACCCAGTCCCACATCGACCTCGACGACGAGCAGACCGCCAACGTCAAGGCCATCATCGCCGCCACGAAGAAGGCCGGCATGGACGAACGCGCCGCCGTCGTCTCCATCGCCACCGCACTGCAGGAGTCGAAGCTGGAGAACCTCGGCCACCTCGGCGACCGCAACGACCACGACTCGCAGGGCCTGTTCCAGCAGCGCCCCTCCAGTGGTTGGGGCACGGTCGAGCAGATCACCGACCCCGAATACTCCACCACCGCCTTCCTGAAGGGTCTGAAGCAGGTCGACGGCTGGCGCGACATGCCGCTGACCGCCGCCGCCCAGACCGTCCAGGTGTCGGCCTACCCGGACCACTACGCCCAGTGGGAGCAGCAGGCCGCCGACCTGGTCGCCGAGCACTGGAACAGCTGACCCGGCGGTGACCGGGGTCACGACGAACGAGCGGAAGAACCGTGACCCCGGTACCGTTGTGCAGAGCGTCGGTGTGTCCAGTGTCCCCGGGCCTCACCTAAATTGCCTTCGCGGAATACCGTTCGGCTGGAGCCGCGTCGCGCCACTCGCCGAGAGGCGACATGCACACCGACGCCCAGAGCCGCCCCGGCCATCCGGCCGGGGCGGCTCTGTCTGTGGGCTCGAGTCGCACGCCCCTGGCCGCTGGCCTAGGGTTACAGGCAGAGGTGAGCCGTTCTCGACGGAGAGGGGGTGCACGGATGGGGTTCAAGACGTTCATCCAGGGGTGGCCGGTCTACCGGCAACTCACCGGCACCGACCCGCTCGGTCGCGGCGCCGCCGCCCAGTCGGCGCGGTCCGCCGAGCTGAGCCCTCGCACCGAGTCCGCCGACGGCATGGCCCGCTCGGTCTGCCCGTACTGCGCGGTCGGCTGCGGGCAGCGCGTCTTCCACTCCGACGGCAAGATCACCCAGATCGAGGGCGACCCGGACAGCCCGATCTCGCGCGGCCGGCTCTGCCCGAAGGGCTCGGCCAGCAAGAGCCTGGTGACCAGCCCGCTGCGCCAGACCAAGGTCCGCTACCGCCGGCCGTACGCGACCGAGTGGGAAGACCTTGACCTCGACGTCGCGCTCGACATGATCGCCGACCGGATCCTCGCCGCCCGCGCGGAGACCTGGGAGGACGTCGACGACGAGGGCCGCCCGCTGAACCGGACGCTGGGCATCTCCAGCCTCGGCGGCGCGACGCTGGACAACGAGGAGAACTACCTCATCAAGAAGCTGTTCACCGCGATGGGGGCACTCCAGATCGAGAACCAGGCCCGTATTTGACACTCCGCCACCGTCCCCGGTCTGGGGACCAGCTTCGGTCGCGGCGGCGCCACGGACTTCCAGCAGGATCTCGCCAACGCTGACGTCATCATCATCCAGGGCTCGAACATGGCCGAGGCCCACCCGGTGGGCTTCCAGTGGGTGATGGAGGCGAAGAAGCGCGGCGCGAAGGTCTTCCATGTCGACCCGCGGTTCACACGTACCAGCGCGCTCGCCGACACGTACCTGCCGATCCGCGCGGGCACGGACATCGCGCTGCTCGGCGGCGTGGTGCGCTACATCCTGGAGAACGAGCTGGACTTCCGGGAGTACGTGCTGGCGTACACCAACGCGGCGAACATCGTCAGCGAGCAGTTCGCCGACACCGAGGACCTGGACGGCCTGTTCTCCGGTTACAACCCGGACACCGGCTCGTACGACCACGCGAGCTGGCAGTACGAGGGCCAGGAGGACAACGCCAAGGCCCGGGGCACCGGCAAGGAACGTGACTCGGCCTCCGGGCTGGAGCACGAGTCGCACGGCGAGCCGGTCCCGGCGCAGGCCCCGCGGGACGAGACGTTGCAGCACCCGCGCTGCGTCTACCAGATCCTGAAGCGGCACTTCGCCCGCTACACCCCGGAGATGGTGGCCCGGGTGTGCGGGATCCCGGAGGAGAGGTTCCTCGAGCTGGCGCGCGCCTGGACGGAGAACTCGGGCCGGGAGCGCACCGGCGCGCTCGTCTACTCGGTCGGCTGGACGCAGCACAGCGTCGGTGTGCAGTACATCCGTACCGGCTCGATCATCCAGACGCTGCTAGGCAACATGGGCCGCCCGGGCGGCGGCATCCTGGCGCTGCGCGGGCACGCCAGCATCCAGGGCTCCACCGACATTCCGACGCTGTTCAACCTGCTGCCCGGCTACCTGCCGATGCCGCACCACGCCGACCACCCGACGTTCGACAAGTGGGTGGACAGCATCCGGCACCCGGGCCAGAAGGGCTTCTGGGGCAACTCGCGTGCCTTCGCGGCGAGCCTGCTCAAGGCGTACTGGGGTGACGCGGCGACGCCGGAGAACGACTTCTGCTACGGCTACATGCCCCGGATGACCGGCGACCACGGCACGTACCAGCAGGTCCTGAACATGATCGACGGCAAGGTGAAGGGCTACTTCCTGCTCGGCCAGAACCCGGCGGTCGGCTCCGCGCACGGCCGGGCCCAGCGTCTGGGCATGGCCAACCTGGACTGGCTCGTCGTCCGCGACCTGTTCATGATCGAGAGCGCCACGTTCTGGAAGAACAGCCCGGAGGTCGCCACCGGGGAGATCGTGCCGGAGGAGTGCCGGACCGAGGTGTTCTTCCTGCCGGCGGCCTCGCACGTGGAGAAGGAGGGCACCTTCACCCAGACGCAGCGGCTGCTGCAGTGGCGGGAGAAGGCCGTCGACCCGCCGGGCGACGCCCGCTCCGAGCTGTGGTTCTTCTACCACCTCGGCCGGGTGCTGCGGGAGAAGCTGGCCGGCTCCACCGCGCGCCGCGACCGCGCGCTGCTCGACCTGGCCTGGGACTACCCCACGCACGGTCCGCACGCGGAGCCGAGCGCCGAGGCGGTGCTCAAGGAGATCAACGGGTACGAGGTGGCGACCGGCCGCCTGCTCAGCGCGTTCGGCGAGGCCCGCGACGACGGCTCCACGGCGATCGGCTGCTGGATCTACTCCGGCGTCTACGCCGACGGGGTGAACCAGGCGGCCCGCCGCCGGTCCCGCCACGAGCAGGACTGGGTGGCCGCCGAGTGGGGCTGGGCGTGGCCGGCGAACCGCCGCACGCTCTACAACCGCGCCTCCGCCGACCCGGAGGGCCGGCCGTGGAGCGAGCGCAAGAAGTACGTCTGGTGGGATCCGGACGCCGGCGAGTGGACCGGCTACGACGTGCCGGACTTCGAGAAGACGAAGCCGCCGTCGTACCGGCCGCCGGAGGGCGCGTCGGGCCCGGCCGCGCTCGCCGGCGACGACCCGTTCGTCATGCAGGGCGACGGCAAGGCGTGGCTGTACGCGCCGAGCGGCGTCCTCGACGGCCCCCTGCCGACGCACTACGAGCCGGCCGAGTCGCCGATGCGCAACCCGCTCTACGGTCAGCAGGCCAACCCGACCCGCAAGATCTACGAGCACCCGATCAACCGGATGAACCCGAGTCCGCCGGAGCCGCACAGCCAGGTCTTCCCGTACGTGTTCACGGTCAGCCGCCTCACCGAGCACCACACCGCCGGTGGGATGAGCCGTACCGTGTCGCCCCTGGCGGAGCTGCAACCGGAGATGTTCGTCGAGGTGTCCCCGGAGCTGGCCGGCGAGGTCGGGCTGGCCCACCTGGGCTGGGCGCACCTGATCAGCGGCCGCGCGGTGATCGAGGCGCGGGTGCTGGTCACCGACCGGCTCACCCCGCTGCGGGTGGACGGCCGGATCATCCACCAGGTCTGGCTGCCGTACCACTTCGGCACCGAGGGTCTGGTCACCGGCGACTCGGCGAACGACCTGTTCGGCATCACGCTGGACCCGAACGTCCTCATCCAGGAGAGCAAGGTCGGCACCTGCGACATCCGGCCCGGGCGGCGGCCCACCGGCCCGCCGCTGCTCGACCTGGTCGGCGACTACCAGCGGCGGGCCGGGATGACGCCGGACCGCAAGGTGCCGGTGGTGACCACCGACGCCGCAGGCGGGGACGACGCCGCCGGCAGCACGGACGAGCAGTCGGCCGCCGCGCACCAGGACGGGGATCGGGATGCCTGACGCCAACAGCCTGTACGGCCCGCTCGACCCGGCCCCGGACGCGGGCTGGGTCGACGCGCCGCCCCGGATGGGTTTCTTCACCGACACCAGCGTCTGCATCGGCTGCAAGGCGTGCGAGGTGGCCTGCAAGGAGTGGAACGGCGTCCCCGACTCGGGTTTCGACCTGCTCGGCATGTCGTACGACAACACCGGCGCGCTCACCGCGAACTCGTGGCGGCACGTCGCGTTCATCGAGCAGCCCCGCCCGGCCGGGCATCGCACGCCGCCGTTCGCCGGCGACCCGACCGGCCCGGCGATCAGCCCGGCGTCGGCGGCGGTCGGGGCCGTCACGGCCCCCGACACGGGTACGAATCCCGGCCTGCCGCCGGGGCAGCCGGAGGCGGCGGCGCGGATGGCGGCCGGTCCGGAGTTCCTCGGCATGCCCGGCACCCAGCCGCCCGGGCGGGCCACCGGCCCGGAGAACCGCACCGACTTCCGCTGGCTGATGATGTCCGACGTGTGCAAGCACTGCACGCACGCGGCCTGCCTGGACGTGTGCCCGACCGGTTCGCTGTTCCGTACCGAGTTCGGCACGGTGGTGGTGCAGGAGGACATCTGCAACGGCTGCGGCTACTGCATCTCCGCCTGCCCGTACGGCGTGATCGACCAGCGCAAGGGCGACGGCCGGGCGTGGAAGTGCACGCTGTGCTACGACCGGATCGGCGCGGGCATGACACCCGCCTGCGCGCAGGCGTGCCCGACCGAGTCGATCCAGTACGGCCCGCTCGACGAACTGCGGGAACGGGCCGCCAAGCGGGTCACCGCGCTGCACGAGCGCGGCGTGCCGGAGGCGCGCCTGTACGGCCACGACCCGACCGACGGCGTCGGCGGCGACGGCGCGTTCTTCCTGCTGCTGGACGAGCCCGAGGTGTACGGGCTGCCGCCGGACCCGGTGGTCACCACCCGGGACCTGCCGAAGATGTGGAAGCGGGCCGGGTTCGCCGCCCTGGCCATGGCGGCGGCTGCCGTCGCCGCGTTCGTCGGAGGATCGTCGTGAGCCCGGACCGCCCGGTCGGTGACCTGTTCCGCCGCTTCCGCGAGCGTCTGTCCGCCGAACAGGAGAACGGCGGCGCCGCCGAGCGGGAGAACGGCAGCCGGGCCACCGCGGCCGGTCCCGGGGTGGGCCGCACCGACGCGGGCTCCCGCGAGGCCGGCCTGGCCCCGCACCCGCCCCGCGACGCGGCACCACGCCGGCGCCGCGGCAAGGGCGGCGGGGAGCAGCTCAACGTCCCGCCGGCCGAGTTCACCTCCTACTACGGCCGGCCCATCCTCAAGCCGCCGGTGTGGCGGTGGGACATCGCCGCGTACCTGTTCACCGGCGGTCTCGCCGCCGGTTCGTCGCTGCTGGCGGCGGGCGGGCAGCTCACCGGCCGTCCCGCGCTGCGGCGCGCCGGCCGGGTCACCGCGCTCGCCGCCGTGGGCGCGAGCACGTACTTCCTGGTGAACGACCTGGGCCGGCCGTCGCGCTTCCACCACATGCTGCGGGTGGCGAAGGTGACCTCGCCGATGTCGGTGGGCACCTGGATCCTCAGCGTGTTCGGCCCGGCCGCCGGGGTCGCGGCGATCGCCGAGGCGGCTCCGCTGCTGCCCGAGCGGGGCGTGCTGGGGCTCGGCCGCCGGCTGCTGCCTCCGGCCGGGCACGCCGCCGGTGTGGTCGCCGCCGTCACCGCGCCGGCGCTCGCCACGTACACCGGGGTGCTGCTGGCGGACACGGCGGTGCCGTCGTGGCACGAGGCGTACCCGGAACTGCCCGCCATCTTCGCGGGCAGTGCCCTGGCCAGCGGCGCCGGTGTCGGGCTGGTGGCCGCGCCCGGCGCGCAGGCCGGTCCGGCGC
>NZ_JBXUOV010000035.1:0-42338 GCF_057196585.1 Micromonospora sp. ATLC20 | reverse complement strand
GGCTCGCGCGGCGGTGCTGGCCGGGCTGGACGGGCGGCCGGACCTGGCCGGGGAGCTACGCCGGCGGCGGCTCGTCCGCGCCGGTGACCTGACCCGGATGGGCGTGCCACCGGTCGCGACGCCGGTGGCCGGGCAGTGGCTGGCCGATCCGGAGCACTGGCGGGACCTGGGCCGCCGCCTCACCGAGGAGGTGACCCGGTACGCCGCCGAGCATCCGCTCGCCGCGGGCGTACCCGTCGACGTGCTGCGGCACCGGCTCGACCTGCCCGACCGCGCCCTGGTGACGGCGCTGCTGCGCCCGCCGCTGCGACTGCGCGACGGCCTGGTCACCGCCGCGCCGCAGGGCACGCTGCCGGACCCGGTGGCCCGGGCGGTGGACCGGGTCCGGGCCGAGTACGGCGACCGCCCCTTCCAGGCCCCCGAGGCACACCACCTGGCCGACCTCGGGCTCGGCCCCCGCGAGATCGGCGCCGCGGTACGCGCCGGCGCGCTGCTGAAGCTCGCCGAGAACGTGGTGCTGCTGCCCGGCGCCCCGGACGACGCGGTACGCGTGCTCGCCGGGCTGCCGCAGCCGTTCACGCTCAGCGCCGCCCGGCAGGCGCTCGGCACCACCCGCCGGGTGGCGGTGCCGCTGCTGGAGCTGCTGGACCGGCGCGGTGCCACCCGCCGGCTGCCCGACGACGCCCGCGAGGTGGTCCGCCGGCCGGGCTGAGCCAACAGGCGTCGCCCGCCCGCCCCGGTCACCTACCGTGGCGCCATGGACCCTTCCGCGGTCTGGCGGGACAAGAACCACAAGTGGCGGATCGAGGCGTACCGGGCACCGGACCTGCGCTTCGCCATCTACGCCACGAACGGCCCCACCGAGTCGGCGCCGTTGTGGCTGTTCGGGATGGCCGCGCTGGCCCGCTGGCTGATGACCCACGCGATCTCGCTGGACGACCTGGAGACGGACTGATGGGTGTCCAGGTCGCGCTGGTGCTGGTGCTGATCCTCGTGAACGCCGCCCTGTCGGGCAGCGAGATGGCGCTGGTGAGCCTGCGGGAGGGGCAGCTGCGCCGGCTGGCGCGCTCCGGGCGGGCCGGGGCGCGGCTGAGCCGCCTCACCCGCGAACCCAACCGCTACCTGGCCACCATCCAGCTCGGCATCACGCTCGCCGGGTTCCTCGCCTCGGCCGCCGCCGCGGTCACGCTCGCCGAGCCGCTCGTCGGCCCGCTGGGCTTCCTCGGCGGGGCCGCCCGCCCGGTCGCGGTGTTCCTGGTGACGCTGCTGCTGACGTTCCTCACGCTCGTGGTGGGCGAGCTGGCGCCCAAACGGCTGGCCATGCAGACGGCGGAACGGTGGGCGCTGATCAGCGCCGCGCCGCTGGACCTGCTGGCGCGGCTGTCCCGGCCGGCGGTGTGGCTGCTCGGCCGCTCCACCGACCTGCTGGTCCGGCTCGCCGGCGGCGACCCGCGCGCCAGCCGGGAGGAGGTGACCGAGGAGGAGCTGCGGGAGATGCTGGTCAGCCAGCGGGGCCTGTCCGCCCAGCAGCGGGAGATCCTCGCCGGGGCCTTCGACATCGCCGGCCGTACGCTGCGGGAGATCCTGGTCGCGCGCCGCGACGTGACCACGCTGCCCGCCGACCTGCCGGCGGCCGAGGCGATGCGCCGCCTCGCGGCCACCGGCCGGTCCCGGGCGCCGGTGATCGGACCCGGCGGGCTCGACGACGTCCGCGGCACCGTGCACATCCGCGACCTGGTGGACGCCGACGGGGCGCGCGTCGGCGACCGGGCCCGCCCGCCGGTGCTCCTGCCGGGCACGCTGCCGGTGGCCGACGCGATGCGGCAGCTGCGCCAGCGACACGAGCAGCTCGCGCTGGTGGTCGACGAGTACGGCGGCGTGGACGGCCTGGTCACCATGGAGGACCTGCTCGAGGAGGTCGTCGGCGAGCTGTACGACGAGACCGACCGGGACGTGCGCCGCGCCGTGCGGGAGCCGGACGGCGCGCTGCTGCTGCCGGGCGACTTCCCGCTGCACGACCTGCCCGACGTGGGCGTCCGCGTGACGTTCCCGCTGTCGCGGGAGTACACCACGGTGGCCGGCCTGGTGCTGGCCGGGCTGGGCCGGCTGCCCGAGGGCCCGGGGGAGCGGGTGCGACTGCCCGGCCTCACCGTCGAGGTGGTCGAGGTGGCCGGACGGGCGATCCGCCGGGTCCGGCTGCGCGGCCCCGCCGTCGGCCGCAGCCCGGACTGACACCCGGACGGGGGACAACCGCCCGATCCGCGTCCCGGCCCGCACCGCCGGTCGTACGGTGCGGGCGTGAAGGACCGAGGACTGCGTACGTTCATCACCGTGCTGGCCGGGCTGGCCGTGATCTACTTCGGCTTCACCGGAAGCCGCGGCAGCGGCGGTGAGGGTGGCGTCTCCGGCGGCGTGGTGCTGCTCGCGCTGCTCGCCTCGCTGCTGGCCTGGAACCTGACCAAGCCCGGCCCCGCCAAGTAGCCCTCAGTGGGCCGTGGCGGCGCTGCGGCTCACCTCGCCCGCCGACTCCTCGCCCAGGGCGACCCGCACCAGCGCCGACGCCAGCCGGCCGAAGTCGGCCTCGCCGACCAGCCCGACCAGGTCACCCGGACTCGCCGGCAGGCCCAGCCGCCGCGCTCCGGCGAGCGTGCGCCGGTCGGCGTACGGGCGCACGTCCGGCCACACCGACTGCGCCTCGCGCAGGAAGATGTCCGCCCCGGTGGGGCCGATGCCGGGGAACTCGGTGAGCAGCCGGCGCAGCACGGCCCGGTCGGCGCCGGCCTCCTTGTGCAGCCGGCGCAGGTCGCCGTGCCAGCGGTCCAGGCACAGCCGGGCGCCGGTGCCGAGCATGGTCGCGGTCCGCTCGTCGTAGCGCCGGTAGTGGCCCCGGCCCAGCGCGTCGACCCGGTCCTGCCAGCTCGCCGCCTCCATCGCCTGCGGCGTGCGGTAGCCGGCCTCGAACAGCTCCCGGGCGGCGGCCACCGCCACCGAGGCCCGGATCCGGGTGCTCAGCAGCGTGGTCAGCACAAGCAGCTGGTAGAGCGGGCCGGGCCGGTCCGCGAGGGCGATGCCGGCCTCCTCCGCGTACGTGCGGGACTGCCGGTCCAGCAGGGCCCGTGCGACGTTGCGATCGTCTGGCATCCACCCGGGTTACCCGCCCCGGCCCCGGCCAGACCCCCGGGCCGGGCCGGAATGCGCCGGGCGGCGACGGGTACGCCTGTCCGGTGCGCGGTCGACGGCCGTGCGCCCCACCGGGAAGGAGAAACCCGTGGTCAAGCCGCAGCAGGAGGAACTACGCCGGAACGACCTCGGCGCCACCAGCCAGGACAGCCGCAAGACGGCCACCCAGGCGGGCGGCCGTTCGCGGAGCCGTGGCACGTCGAACGCCGACGCGGGGCGGCCCGTCCCCAAGGGACAGGTGTCGCCGTACGGCCCGGCCGGTGAGCCGGTCGCCGACGACGAGAGCTAACCGCGAGCCGACGTCGGCCGCAGCCGCCGCCAGGTGGCTGCGGCCGACAGCCCGTACGCCAGGTGGGGGATCAGGTCGGAGACCCAGTCGCTGCGCCGCCAGGTGCGCGGGTCGGTCACGCCGAGCACCGTCATCGAGCCGTCCGAGGTGGCCATCACCCCACCGCCGAGCAGCACCGCGGCCAGCGGCAACGGCATCCGCCGCCGCGCGGCGAGCAGGCCGAACGCGGCCCCCGCGGCGATGCCTGTGGCGTAGCCGAGCAACGGCCCCAGACCGGAGCGGCGGTTCTCCGCCTCGTCGCCGGGGCCCAGGTCGACGTGCGTGACGTCGGCCAGCCGTCCGGCGACCGATTCGGGGGTGCTGCTGGCCGGCCGGGCCCGCAGCGCCATGTCCAGGTACGAGACCGCGTTGAGGACGGCGCTGCCGACGGCGCCCGCGATGGCGCCGTCGACAACCGCTGCCGTCCTCACTTAGGGTCACCCGGTTCCCGGTTGCCCTTGGGGCCGTAGGTCCGTTCGCCCCGGACCACACCGCGTTGCCCCCTGTCGTCCTGGAGGATCCGGTTGGCGACCTGGTTCGCCTCCTTGTCGGACGCCCGTCCGGACTGCTCGACGAGGTCGCGAAGGCGTGCCCGCTGCTTGTCGTACGCGTTGCTGCCCGGCCGTGGTCCTGGCATCTCTGCCTCCTGCGGATCGCTGTCGGCTGACCGTAGGCGTCTACCCGCCCGGGCCGGGACCAACCGTTGCCGGCCGGATCCCCGCCCGGGCCGGCTGGGCGCTGCTCAGTCGGCGGCGCGGACCACAGCCACCGGGCAGGCGGAGCGGTGCAGGATCCCCTGACTCACCGAGCCGAGCAACAGCCCGCCCAGCTCGCCCCGGCCCTGCCGGCCCACCACTACCAGCTGGGCCTCGGCCGACGCGGCGGTCAGCGCCGTGACCGGTTTGGCGCGTACCGCCTCGGCGTGCACCGGCAGGTCCGGCCAGCGCTCGCCGATCCCGGCGAGCGCCTCGGTGAGCACCCGCTCCTCCTCGGCGTCGTCCCGGCCGCGCGGGCGGGCGTGCACCACGCGCAGCGCGGCGCCGCGCGCGGACGCGGTCTCGGCGGCGAACTCGACAGCGGCGCGCGACAGCGTCGAGCCGTCCACGCCGGCCACGACCGGGCCGCCGTCGTGTGCGGTGCCGCGAGCGATCAGCACCGGGCAGTCGGCGTACGAGGCGACCTGCACGGCCACCGACCCGATCACGAGCGCGGCGAAGCCACCCAGGCCCCGATCGCCGAGTACGACCAGGGCGGCGGTGGGGGACTCGCCGAGCAGCACCGCTGCCGCCTCCCCGTCGATGATCTCGCCGGTGATGCGCAGCCCCGGCGACTCGGCCTCGGCCACCGCCACCGCGTCGGTGACCAGTTGCTCGGCCTGGTTGCGCAGCCCGGCGCCGGGTGGTGAGCCGGCCGGCGCGGAGACCGGTACGCGCAGCAGCGGCCAGATGAACCCGTGCACGACCCGCAGCGGGCGGTTGCGCAGCCGCGCCTCCCGGGCCGCCAGGCGGACCGCCCGGGCGGCCGGTTCGGAGCCGTCCACCCCGACCACCACCGCGGCCCCGTTCGCCGAGTTCACCAGTACCTCCTCGTGGCCGGCGCTCCCGCGGCCAGTATCGCGGCCCGGACGGCCGGCCCGGGGCGATACCGCCGGGGTCGCCCCGGTGGGTACGCTGGCGTGCAGCGCCCAGGGGAGGGAGCCCCGTCGATGGATCAGCCGGACGGACCGAGCACCGCCCGCATGATCGACTACTGGCTCGGCGGCCGGCACCACCGCCCGGTGGACGTCGCCGCGGCCGCCGCGTTCGAGTCGGCGTACGGGCCCTGCGCGGATTCCTCGGCCGCACCGTGCGGGCGATGACGGCCGACGGGATCGACGGCTTCCTGGTCTTCGACACCGAGGAGCTGGCCGGGTACCCGGAAGGCCTGGCCATGATGGGTCCGGCGTTCCGGATGCGGGCGCCGGAGCGGTTCGCGCCGCTGCTGGGCCGCTGGCAGCCGACCGGCGACGGCATCGTGCCGGTGGCGCGGTGGCGGCCGGCCGGTGAGCCCGAGCCGGTGCCGGACGCGTTCCACGGCGCGCTGGCGGTGCGCCCGGCCGGCTGAGCCGGTCCCCGTCACACCCGGCCGAGGCGGGGCGTTCGCCGTCGGGCGGCCTTCGTATGATGTTTGCCCTGTAGCAATAGTCGTCATCGGAGGATGAGCATGCCGGAGGCGTCCGGATCGGTGTCGCGTGCCCTGCGCACGGCGCCACCCGACCAGCTGGCGGAGACCGCGGACGCGGTGCTGCGCCAGACGCTCGGGGCCGCGCGGGCGGAGGTGTTCGTCGCCGACTACCGCGCCAGCGGACTCTGGCCGGTGCTCGACCCGGACGTGCCCGACGGCGGCCCGCTGCTGGCCCACAGCGTCGCGCAGCGCTGCTTCAGCAGTCAGGAGCCGGTGCTGGACATCGTCGAGGAGGGCCGCTGCCGCGCGTACCTGCCGTTGTCGGTGTGGGGGGAGCGGCTCGGCGTGCTGATGGTGGAGCTGCCCGGCGATCCGGATGCGGCCACTGTGGAGGCCGCCCGGGACGCCGCCGGTGAGCTGGCCGTGGCGATCCGCGCGGCGGACCGGGAGACCGACCGCTACCGGCGCGCCCGGCGGCGGGAGCGGCTGAGCATGGCCGCCGAGATGCAGTGGGACCTGTTGCCGGGGCGCAGCGTACGACTCGGTGACGCGCTGCTCGCCGGGCAGCTCGAACCGGCGTACACCGTGGGCGGTGACCACTTCGACTGGTCGGTGGACGGCGACCGGCTCACCCTGACCGTGCTCAACGGCACCGGCAGCGGGCTGGCCGCGTCGATGCTCACGGCGATGACGGTGAACGCGATGCGCAACGCACGGCGTTCCGGCGGCAGCCTGGTGGAGCAGGCGGAGCTGGCCTCGGACACCATCTACTACCAGCACCGGGGGAACCGGCACGTGGCCACACTGCTGCTGGAGCTGGACAGCCGCCGGGGCGTGATGCGCGCTGTGGACGCCGGGTCGCCGCAACTGCTGCGGCTGCGCGGCGGACGTGTCACACCGATCGCGCTGGAGCAGCAACTGCCGCTGGGCATGTTCGCCGAGACCCGCTACGACGTGCAGGAGTTCACTCTGGAGCCGGGCGATCGCCTCTTCGTGGTCAGCGACGGCGTGTACGCGGCGGAGCCCGACGAGCAGGAGCCGTACGGTGTCCGGGCGATGGCGCGCGCGATGCGGTCGACTCGGCTGCAGCCGGCGACCGAGGCAGTTGGTACGGTGATGCGCGAACTGCATGCGTACCATGCCGACGCGGATCTCCGTGACGACGCGGTCGTCGTCTGCCTGGACTGGCGCGGCTCCAGCCGGTCCGACGACGTGACGGGGCAGTGAGCGGGCCGGCGGAGCGAACACGAGCGGGACGATCGCAGGGGACAGCGAGTGGAGCGACCTCCGAATCTTGCCGCGGCCATCGAGTCGGCTGCGGAGGCGCTCATCGGTGTGCTCGACTCCGCGACCTCCCGGCACACCGTCAGCGTCTCGCCCACCCAGTTGCGGGTGCTGTCGCTGATCGTGTCGCATCCGGACACCAACGTGAACCGGCTGGCCGAGCTGCTGGACGTGGTCCCGTCGTCGGCGAGCCGGCTCTGCGACCGCCTGGAGGCGGTCGGCCTGCTGCGCCGGGTGGCCGACCCGCGCGACCGGCGGGAGGTGCGGCTGATCCCGACCGCTGCCGCCGACACGCTGCTGCGCGACCTGCAGGAGAGACGGCACCGGGCGGTGCAGGCCGTGCTCGACCGGATGCCCAACCGGGTGCAGCACGAGTTGCTGCTGGCGCTGGTGGCGTTCAGCCAGGCCGCGACGGCCACCGCCCCGCAGGCCGGCTCGGACTCGACCGCCCGTACCGCCTGACCGCTCGCACCGCCGTCCGACCTTCCTTCCACTGCTCAACTAGTGTCCTAGGACGCCTTAGCGGTTGTGACGGTCGCCACCGTGACACCACTGAGCAACGGCGCAGCGGGCGTCCGGGGGAGAAGGGCGAGCCCGATATAGTGGCAGCGCAACTGGGCGGCCCGTGATCACCACGAGGACGGGCCGCGTCGGGGAGGTCCCAGCCCGGGATCACAGAGGGCGCCGGCGTCTGACCGGCCGGCAACGCGCACGTCCCTCCAGCGGCCGTTCATCCGGCTGCCGGACCGTGCTGCGAAGGGAGGGTTCGGTGTCGCGTCGGCCGGCTCCAGCGGAGCAACCGGATTCCGGGACCGCCACGGTCGTGGGAGACCGCGTCCTCACGCTGCCCAACCTGATCAGCTTCGTCCGGCTCGTCGGCGTGCCGATCTTCCTCTACCTGTTCCTCGTGGTCCGGGCCGACGTCGCCGCCATCGCGGTGCTCGCCGTGGGCGGCACCAGCGACTGGGTGGACGGCTGGATCGCCCGCCGCCTGGGCCAGGTGAGCCGGCTCGGTGAGCTGCTCGACCCGCTCGCCGACCGCCTCTACATCCTCGCCACGCTGCTCGCCTTCACCGCCCGCGAGGTGGTGCCCTGGCAGTTCACCGGGGCGCTGCTGGCCCGGGAACTCCTGCTGCTGGTGTCCCTCGGGGTGCTGCGCCGCTACGGCTACGGCCCGCCGCCGGTGCACTACGTCGGCAAGACCGCGACGTTCCTGCTGCTCGCGGCGTTCCCGATCCTGCTGCTCGCAGACGCCGTGCCGGACGCCGGCACCGCGGCCGGCGCGATCGGCTGGGGGCTGGCCTGGTGGGGCCTGGTCCTCTACTGGGTCGCCGGCGCGATGTACGTGGTGCAGGCGAGCCGTCTCGTGCGGGCCATGCGGGCCCGGCGTACGGAGGCACCGGCATGACCACCTCGCCGCCGCGGGACGGGAAGAACGAACGCGACCCCTCGAACCGGGTGTACGCGCCGGACTTCCTGACCGAGCTGTTCCGCAATCCACTGGACCCGGGGTACGGGGACGCGGCCGCGCGCCGGGCGACGGGCTCGATGTCGCGGGTGCGGGAGGTGCTCGGCCGGCCGGTGAGCCTGCTGGTGCTGGCGCTGATCGGGTTCCTGTTCGCGGTGGCGTACCGGGAGACGATGGCGGAGGAGCCGAGCCGCGCGACGGCGCGGGCGGGTCTGGTCGCGGAGATCAAGGGGCGCGAGGCGGAGACCGACCGGTTGACCGAGCGCGCCGAGCAGTTGCGCGAGGATGTCAGCCGGCAGCGGGACGCGACGTTGAGCGGTTCGCAGGCGTCCCGGTTGCGCACGCTGGAGGCGGGTACGGGCCTGGCCCGGGTGCGCGGGGACGGCGTGGTGGTGCGGCTGGCCGACGCGGCGGCGGACCAGGACGGTGTGACGAACGGGGACGCGGGTCCGTCGCGGGTGCTGTATTCGGATCTGCAGAAGGTCGCCAACGCGTTGTGGGCGGCGGGCGCCGAGGCGGTGGCGGTGAACGGCCAGCGGTTGACGGCGACGTCGACGATCCGGTCGGCGGGTGAGGCGATCCTGGTGGACTACCGGCCGGTGACGGGCCCGTACGAGGTGCAGGCGATCGGGCCGCGGTCGATGCGGGACCGGTTCGACGAGAGCCGGGCGGCGGCGTTGATGCGTGAGGTGGCGCGGAAGACGGGTCTGTCGTTCGGGGTGAAGCGGGTCGGTGACCTCACCCTGCCGGCGGCGCCGCAGCCGCGGCTACGCTACGCCGAGCCTCCGGCGACCCCGGGTCCGAGCGCGAGTGCGGGTGCGGGTGCGCGCCCGTCGGGTTCGGGTGCCGCCGGTTCGCCGAGTCCCGGGTCGTCCGGCCCGGGTGGTTCTTCCAGCCCTTCGGGAGGTGGCCGATGATCGCGGTGCTGGCGTTGCTCGCCGGTGTGGTGCTCGGGGTGTATCTGGACCCCACGGTGCCGGCGGCGTTGCAGCCGTATCTGCCGATCGCTGTGGTGGCCGCGTTGGACGCGGTGTTCGGTGGGGTACGGGCGAAGCTGGACCGGATCTTCGACGACAAGCAGTTCGTGGTGTCGTTCATCTCGAACGTGCTGGTGGCGGGTCTGATCGTGTACCTGGGTGACCAGTTGGGCGTGGGCGGTCAGTTGTCCACGGGTGTGGTGGTCGTGCTCGGGGTGCGCATCTTCGGAAACGTGGCGGCGATCCGCCGGCACCTGTTCCGGGCGTAGGTTTGTGGCGATGAGCGAGGAACACAGGGAGACGGGTACCGGGTGGCCGCGGCCGGGGGAGCCGGCGCGGCCGTCGGGTCCGGCGGGTGAGCCGGATCCGCGCCCGGACGCGCCCGATCCGGACGAGTTGAGCCCGTTGGCGCCGGTGGAGCCGGTGCCGGACGAGGCGGTGGAGCCCGCGGAGCGAGAGGCGGTGCCGGAGTCCGAGCCGGAGCCGGGTGCGGCGGCGGGTGCGCCGTCGGTGGCGCGGCGGTTCTCGTCGGCGGGCGCGATGATCGCGGTGTTGCTGGCGTTGCTGGGTTTCACGCTGGTGGTGCAGTTCAAGACGACGTCGACGGATCCGACGCTCGCGGCGGCGCGGGAGGAGGACCTGGTGCGGATCTCGTCGGATCTGGATTCGCGGGAGCGGCGGCTGCGCCAGGAGATCGAGTTGCTGGAGGAGAGTCAGCGGCAGCTGCGGTCGGGTGAGCAGGGCCGGCAGGCGGCGCTGGAGGAGGCGACGCGGCGGGCGGACGAGCTGGGCATTCTGGCGGGGACGTTGCCGGCGGTGGGTCCGGGTCTTGAGGTGCGGTTCTCTGGGCCGGCCGAGGCGGTGTCGTCGGCGGGGATCCTGGATGCGGTGCAGGAACTGCGGGGTGCGGGCGCGGAGGCGATGCAGATCCAGGGCGCGGACGGTACGGCGGCGCGGATCATCGCGTCGACGTATTTCGTGGACGGGCCGGACGGTGCGCTGGTGGTGGACGGGCGGCGGTTGACGGGTCCGTTCACGATCATGGTGATCGGTGATCCGGCGACGATGCGTACGGCGTTGAACATTCCCGGCGGGGTGGTCGCATCGGTGGGGAAGGCCGGCGGTAACGTGACCTCCGAGGATCGTGAGGTTGTGGAGGTTTCGCAGCTGCACGCGCCGATCAAGCTGGACCACGCCCGGCCGGTCTCGTGACCGGTCGCGGCCGCGCCGGTTTCTCCGGTGCACCGATGACGAAGGACGCAGTTGGTGATTCCTGAGGATCTGCGGTACACCGCCGAGCACGAGTGGGTGGTCGGTGGTGACGGTGGTGTCGTCCGCGTCGGTATCACGCACTTCGCGCAGGACGCCCTGGGTGACATCGTGTTCGTGCAGCTGCCGGACGCCGGTGCGGCGGTGGCGGCTGGTGAGTCGCTGGGCGAGATCGAGTCGACGAAGAGCGTGTCGGAGATCTACGCGCCGCTGAGTGGCACGGTGACGGCGCGCAACGAGGCGCTGGCCGACACCCCTGAGGTGATCAACACGGATCCGTACGGTGCGGGGTGGTTGGTGGAGATCACTCCGGACGATCCGGCGGCGGTCGAGGGTCTGCTGACCGCTGATGCGTACCGCGAGCTCACCGAGAGCTGAGTTCGTGCTTGTCCGGGCGGCGGCGAGGTTCCGCGCGTCCGGTTGCCCTGCATTTCGGCGCTGGCTAGGCTCGCCCAGTCGACCGAGAACCAATAGTTTGAGCGTTGCGGAATGCGCCTTCCCGGGCACGGGGAGCCAGCCGCCGGGTGTGGTGTTGCCCGGCGGCCAGACCCGCCATTCCCTGACGCCGACCGAACAGATCCGTGAGGTGGTCCCATGACGCGCCCAGACGACGAGTTCCCCCCGCTCGACGTCACTTCGACGCTCAATCTCGGCTCGCTCGACGAAGTGCTGGAGGGCCCGGACACCGATGTGGTGCCGAGCCGGATGTCCGGTTCGTTGCCGCCGGGTATGGCGTTGCTGGTGGTTCGCCGGGGTCCGAATGCGGGTGCCCGGTTCCTGTTGGACCACGATGTGACGACGAGTGGGCGGCACCCGGACAGTGACATCTTCCTGGACGACGTGACGGTGTCGCGGCGGCACGCGGAGTTCCACCGTGACGGTGGGACGTTCACGGTGCGGGATGTGGGCAGCCTGAACGGCACGTACGTGAATCGTGAGCGGGTCGAGGCGGCGACGTTGAGCAACGGTGACGAGGTGCAGATCGGCAAGTTCCGGGTGGTGTTCATCGCCGGTCCGCGCCCGGAGGAGGAGGCCGGCCGGGGGTGAACGAGCCTGCGGCTTCGACGCCGTCCGGGGCGGCGCGGGCGCCTGCGCTGATGAGTATCGGCGAGGTGCTGGCGCAGTTGCGGCCGGAGTTTCCGGACGTCACGATCTCGAAGTTGCGGTTCCTGGAGGCCGAGGGCCTGGTGGAGCCGCAGCGGACGCCGGCGGGTTATCGGAAGTACGGCTGGGACGATGTGGCGCGGTTGCGGTTCGTGTTGACCGCGCAGCGGGATCAGTACCTGCCGTTGCGGGTGATCCGGGAGCAGTTGGCCCGGTGGGACGGGTCTGGTCCGTCGCCGGGGCGGGGGCGGCCGAATCTGGTGGCTGTGGGTCCGGGTGGTGAGGTTCCGGGCCGGGAGCCGGTGGAGTCGGTCGAGTCGTCGGAGGTGCGGCTGGACCGGGCGGGTCTGATCGCTCGTAGTGGTGTGGAGGAGTCGACGCTCGCGGAGTTGGAGCGGCTGGGTGTGCTGGTGTCGGATCCGCCGGGGTGGTACGACGCGGATGCGTTGATCATCGCGAGTGCGGTGGCGGGTCTGGCGGCGTACGGGCTGGAGCCTCGGCATCTGCGGGCGTACCGGTCGGCGGCGGATCGTGAGGTCGGGTTGTTCGCGCAGTTGGTGGCGCCGTTGGCGCGGCAGAGCGATCCGGCGGCGCGGGCTCGGGCGGCGGAGACGGCGCGGGAGTTGGTGGCGTTGTCGCAGCGGTTGCACGCGGCGTTGGTGCGGGTGGGGCTGCGGTCGACGTTGGGCCGGTGAGGTCGGTGCGAGGGGCCGGGTGCGGTGTGCGCCCGGCCCTTCGTCGTGTGTGGGCGCGGAAAGATCTGGTCCGCGGAGCGTGTCGTAGGCTTGCCGGGGTATGCCCGTCCGGCGAGGCGTGGTGCACGTAGCGCGTGGGACTCCCGTGTCCTGGTCCGTGTACCGTGCAGGGAAGGGCGCGGTGCAAGGTGACGACGACACGGAGGCGGCGGTGCGCGAGCTGAGCGTGGTCGGAGTTCGGGTGGAGTTGCCCAGCAACCAGCCGATCGTCCTGCTGCGGGAGGTCGAGGGGGACCGCTATCTGCCGATCTGGATCGGCGCGGTCGAGGCGACGGCGATCGCTTACGAACAGCAGGGGGTCAAGCCGGCCCGGCCGTTGACGCACGATCTTCTGCGGGATGTGCTGACGGCGTTGCAGGCGCCGTTGCGGGCGGTGGAGATCACCGAGTTGAAGGAGAACGTGTTCTACGCGGATCTGCTCCTCGGTGACGGTGTGCGGGTGTCGGCGCGGCCGAGTGACTCCATCGCGTTGGCGTTGCGGGTGGGTGCTCCGATTCGTTGTGCGGAGCAGGTCCTCAGCGAGGCGGGGATCGTGATCCCGGACGAGCAGGAGGACGAGGTCGAGAAGTTCCGGGAGTTCCTGGAGCAGGTGCGTCCGGAGGACTTCGCGGGTTGAGGTGTTCCGCCCGGGTGGTGGCGCGGCGTGTCGCGGTGTCTCCTGCGGGTGAAGTGCGGGGGGCGGCGTTAGGGTTGCCGTGTCGAGTGGTGCGCGTACGGGGAATCGACGCGGCACCGCCACGGGCGCGGGGAGGTTGGTCCGATGCACGAGCCGCGGGATCCTGGTCCGGGTGTGGAACAGCAGGCGGGTGTGGGGCCCGATCCGGCCGGTGACGGCGAGGTCGGCTACCGGGGTGTGACCGCGTGTTCGGCGGTGGGGATCAGTTACCGGCAGCTCGACTACTGGGCGCGCACGGCCCTGGTGGTGCCGAGTGTGCGGGACGCGTCGGGTTCGGGGACGTCGCGGTTGTACTCGTTCCGCGACCTGGTGGTGTTGAAGGTCGTGAAGCGGCTTCTGGACGCCGGGGTGTCGTTGCAGAACATCCGTAAGGCGATCGAGGCGTTGCGGTCGCGTGGGGTGGACGATCTGGCGGGCATCACGTTGATCTCCGACGGGACGACTGTGTACGAGTGCCGGTCGCCGGAGGAGGTGGTCGACCTGTTGCAGGGCGGCCAGGGCGTGTTCGGCATCGCGATCGGTGGTGCGTTCAAGGAGATCCAGGGCTCGTTGTCGCATCTGCCGGCGGAGCCGGTGGGTGGGCAGGAGCCGGCCGTGCCGGCGGTGGAGGCGGAGTCGGACTCGGAGTCGGTGGGTGACGAGCTGGCGGCGCGGCGGGCGCGGCGCCGGGCCGGGTGACCTGCGTCGCGTCTCGTTGACGGGATCGCGCCGCGCCCGAAAAGGGTGTGGCGCGATTCGTGTTTTGGTGACGGGGTGTGGTCCTTTCCGGCGGGCCGGGGCGGGTGGACGGCGCGGGCCGGGGCGGGTGTGAGTCGTCGCAGGTCACGGCACGCGCGCACGGGATGTCCGAAAAGGACGGTACGTCGTCCATGTTGACGGCTCGTGTCCGGCCGGCTGCGGTGCGTCCACCGATTCGCGCCGTGTCGTTCACTGTCCGTGATTGACAGTTCTCGGGATCGGCACAGGGTGGTCGTGAAGTGTGCCGGCGGGCGCGCTATGGTCCGTTCCGGTCGTCGGCGTGTCGACGTCACGGTGGAACGCTGTGTGACGCCGCGCCGGACGGCGAGCCCCTGCCGCGGCGCTGCCCGCGGACCCCTGGTGGAAGGACCGAGCATGACGGTGACGAGCGAGACCACCCCGATCTCCCACTACGAGCGCATCGGCGGCGCGGCCGCGGTGAAGGCCGCGGTGGAGCTGTTCTACGACAAGGTGCTGGCCGATCCGGATCTGGCCGGCTACTTCACCGACGTGGACATGGTGGAGCAGCGGCGGCACCTGGCGCTCATGCTGGCGGTGGTGCTCGGCGGCCCCAACGAGTACGCGGGCCGTGGGCTGGACGAGGCGCACCAGCCGCTGAACATCACCGGTGGGCACTACGCGAAGGTCGGTGAGCACCTGACCGCGACGCTGGTGGAGCTGGGTGTGCCGGCGGACGTGATCGCCGACGTGCAGGTCGTGCTCGGGCAGGTGCGGGAGCAGGTCGTGTCGGCGGGGGACGCCTGAGCGTGGACGTCGCACGGCTCAAGCAGAGCTGGTCCCTGGTCGCCGCGCACGGCGACCAGGTGCCGCTCTACTTCTATTCGACGCTGTTCCTGGCGCATCCGGAGACCCGGCAGATGTTCCCCACGAACATGGCCGGGCAGCGGGACCGTCTGGTGGCCGCGCTGGGGCATGTGGTGTCCCACGTGGACCAGGTGGACCGGCTGGTCGGGTTCCTGCGGGACCTCGGCGCGGATCACCGGAAGTTCGCGGTGCGGGCCGAGCACTACCCGGCGGTCGGTGAGGCGCTGCTGGCGACGTTGCGGCACTTCTGCGGCGACGCGTGGACCGAGGAGCTGGCCGCCGACTGGACCGCCGCGTACGGGCTGGTGGCGCAGGTGATGACCGAGGGCGCGCAGGCCGCGGAGTCGAAGTCGCCGCCGTGGTGGGTGGCGGAGGTGCTGACGCACGAGCAGCGCACGTTCGACGTGGCGGTGCTGACCGTACGCCCGCAGTATCTGCTGCCGTTCACGCCCGGCCAGTCGGTCGGGGTGTCGCATCCGGCGGTGCGGTCGTGGCGGTACTACTCGCCGGCGAACGCGCCGCGGCCGGACGGCACGGTGGAGTTGCACGTGCGGGCGGCGCCGGGTGGTGTGGTGTCGTCGCGTCTGGTGTACGGGTGCGCGGCCGGTGACCAGATCCACCTGGCGTCGCCGGTGGGTGACCGGTTGACGTTGTGGCAGGCCGGGGCGTCGGATCTGCTGCTGCTCGCAGGTGGTACCGGCTGGGCTCCGGTGAAGGCGCTGGTGGAGCAGGTCGCGGCGGAGGGTTCGGGGCGGCGGGTGGATCTGTATGTGGGTGCCCGGTCGCGGATGGAGTTCTACGACAGCGAGGCGATCGACAAGCTGGCGGCGACGCATCCGTGGTTGCGGGTGTCGTACGTGGCCGGTGCGGATCCGGCCCGGCCGGGTGAGTCGGTGCGTATCGCCGACCGGGTGCTGGCCGACGGGGACTGGCGGTCGCGGCACGTGTACGTGTGCGGCTCGGACGAGATGGTGGGTCATTCGGTGGCGGCGTTGACCGGCGCCGGGTTCCAGCCGGGTCAGGTGCATCACGAGGGTTACGGCAAGCACTGGTACGGCCCGGCGTGGCGGACGATGACCGGTGCGGACGGGCCGGGAACGACGGAGGTGAGCCGGTGAGCGCGAGGAGTGAGCCGGTGTTGCGAGCCCCGCAGTCGCGAACGGAGGTGTGCCGGTGAGCGCGGGTCCGATCAGCAGTTACGACGCGCAGCAGGTGTCCGGTCCGGTGCAGGTGCGGTTGACCTCGGACCGGGTGCGGCGGTGGGAGTTCGGGTCGGCGGCGTTCACCCGCCGCGGCTACGACCAGACCGATGTGGACCGGTTCCGGTTGCAGGTGGCCGACGAGCTGGATCTGCTGGCCGCGCAGGTGGCGAACCTGCGGGCGGAGAACGAGCGGCTCAACGACCATCTGGAGCTGCACCGGCACGGGGTGATCCCGAGCACGGAGGCGGCGGTGGCGCCGGCGGCGAAGGAGGTCAACCTGTTGTCGGCGGCGCAGCGGGAGGCCGAGCAGATCATCGCGCAGGCCCACGACTACGCGCGCCGGGTCGCCGAGTACGCCCGTACCCAGTACGAGAGTTACATGCGGGCGGCGGCGGAGGAGGCGAAGCGGGAGGCCGAGCGGGCGGTGACGGAGTACCGCAGCGCGGCCGGGAGCGGCTTCGACGACTCGGTGGCGACGCGTGAGGCGTTGCGGATCTTCGGCGAGATGATGATCTCGCACATGCAGGCGGCGGCCCGGCACCTCGACGACGGCAGTGAGCAGTTGTCGCGCACGATGGAGCGGATCGCCCGGGAGTTGCCGCAGGGCGGCGGGGGCGTGCCGCAGCCGGCGTTGTCGCGGCACCAGCGTTGACCGGTGTCCCGGCCCGCGGGTGATCGCGGGCCGGGCGCGCCGGCCGGGTGTCAGGCGGTGACGGCGGCGATCGCGTCGGCGATGGGGGTGTCTCCGCCGACGAGTTCCAGGGTGTGCCCGGCGGTGGCCGGGGCGTACAGCAGGGCGAGCAGCACCCGGGCCACGTCGGCGCGGCTGATCGCGCCGGGTTCGACGTGCCGGGCCAGGGTGATCCGGCCGCCGGGTTCGTCGTCGGTGAGACGGCCGGGCCGCAGCACCGTCACGTCGAGGTCCCGCGCGGTGACGTCGTCCTCGGCGGCCTTCTTGGCCCGCAGGTACGCCGCCCACACGTCGTCGGTGCCCTCGGACGGCGGGGCGTCCACGCCCATCGAGGAGACCAGCAGGTAGCGGCGTACTCCGGCGCGGGTGGCGGCGTCGGCGAGCAGCACGGCGGCGCCCCGGTCGACGGTGTCCTTGCGGCCGGCGCCGCTGCCGGGTCCGGCGCCGGCGGCGAACACGACAGCGTCGGCGCCGGCCAGGTGGGCGGCGAGGGTGCCGGCGTCGGTGTGTTCCAGGTCGCACACGACGGGTTCGGCGCCGGCGGCGCGCAGCGCGGCGGCGTGGTCGGGGTTGCGGATCAGTCCGAGCGCGGTGTCTCCGCGTCCGGCCAGTTCCCGCTCCAGCAGTTTGGCGATCTTTCCGTGCCCTCCGGCGATGACGACGCGCATGGGCTCAACCTAGCCCGGACCCGGCAGCCCCGCCGGGCGACCGGCCTCGTCGATCATGAGGTTGGCGGCCCGACACGCCGGCCCCGACCACCGCCAACCTCATGATCGACGCAGTGAGGGGTGGGCGGGGAGGGGCAGCGAGCGGCGCGGCGAGGGACGATGGACGGGTGAGTGAGGCGTTCGAGGAACTGGCGCGGCTGGTGACGGCCGGGGACGTGGTGGTGCTCAGCGGGGCGGGCCTGTCCACCGAGTCGGGCATCCCGGACTACCGGGGGCCCAGCGGCGCGGCGCGCCGGCACACCCCGATGACGTACCAGGAGTTCACCCGGGATCCGCTGGCCCGGCGGCGGTACTGGGCGCGCAGCCACCTGGGCTGGCAGACCATCGCCCGGGCGGCACCCAACGACGGGCACCGGGCGGTGGCCCGGCTGCAGGCGGCCGGGCTGCTCGGCGGGATCATCACGCAGAACGTCGACGGGCTGCACACCGCCGCCGGCGCCACCGGCGTGATCGAACTGCACGGCCGCCTCGACGAGGTGACGTGCCTGGACTGCGGCAACGCCACCGGCCGCGACGAGCTGCACCGGCGCCTGTCGGAGGCGAATCCGGGCTTCGACGCGCGGGTGGCGCGCGTCAACCCCGACGGTGACGTGGACCTGCCCGACGAGGCGGTGACCGGGTTCCGCACCGTCGACTGCGCGCTGTGCGGCGCCGGAATGCTGAAACCGGACGTGGTGTTCTTCGGCGAGACGGTCCCCGCCCCACGTGTCGCGGACTGTTTCGCGCTCGTCGAGCGGGCCCGGGCGCTGCTGGTGCTCGGCTCGTCGTTGACGGTGATGTCGGGCCGGCGGTTCGTGCTGCGGGCGGCCCGCCACGGCATCCCGGTGGCGATCGTCAACCAGGGCGTCACCCGCGGCGACGGGTATGCGGCGCTGCGCCTGGACGCGCCGCTGGGCGCGACCCTGTGCGCGCTGGCCGACCGGTGCGCGACGGCTCCGGCGCCGGTGTGATCAACCCCCGGGACATGAGCCGGAAACACGCCCGCTGGTAGCGTGGGAGGTGCCGGTACCACCCACGTGGGAGAGACCGCCGATCCCGGCGGCGCCGAAGGGGCAGATTCTCCCCGGAACCTCTCAGGCAAAAGGACCACGTGGGCAGGCGCTGTGGAGCGCGTCAGCGCGACTCAGGGGGAGGCCGACCCGTCGACCTCGCCCCACCAAGGAGCGCAGCGCATGACCGCAGAGCAGTTCGCCGACCGGCACATCGGCCCCGGCCGCGACGACGAGCGCCGGATGCTGGACACCGTCGGTTACGGCTCCGTCGACGAGCTGATGGACGCGGCGATCCCCGAGGTGATCCGCTGGCACGGCACCCTCGATCTGCCGGCCCCGGCCGGCGAGCGGGAGGCGATCGCCGAGCTGCGTGCCCTCGCGTCGCGCAACACCGTCGCCGTGTCCATGATCGGCCTGGGCTACCACGGCACGCACACCCCGGCGGTGATCCGCCGCAACGTGCTGGAGAACCCGGCCTGGTACACCGCGTACACGCCGTACCAGCCGGAGATCAGCCAGGGCCGGCTGGAGGCGCTGCTGAACTTCCAGACCATGGTCACCGACCTGACCGCTCTGGCCACCTCGAACGCCTCGATGCTCGACGAGGGCACCGCCGCGGCCGAGGCGATGACGCTCGCCCGCCGCGCGTCCAAGAGCAAGAGCCCGGTGTACGTGGTCGACGCCGACGCGCTGCCGCAGACCGTCGCGGTGATCGCCAGCCGCGCCGAGCCGCTCGGCATCGAGGTGCGCGTGGTCGACGTCGAGCGCGACGACCTGCCGGCGGAGTTCTTCGGCCTGCACCTGCAGTACCCGGGCGCGTCCGGGACGGTCCGCGACCACCGGGCGCTGGTCGACGCGGCGCACGGCGTGGGCGCGCTGGTGACCGTGGCGGCGGACCTGCTGGCGTTGACGCTGCTGCGCCCGCCGGGCGAGATCGGTGCCGACATCGCCGCCGGCACCACCCAGCGCTTCGGCGTACCGATGGGCTTCGGCGGTCCGCACGCCGGTTACCTGGCGGTGCGTTCGGGCCTGGAGCGGATGCTGCCGGGCCGGCTGGTCGGGGTGTCGCGCGACGCCGACGGCAACCCGGCGTACCGGCTGGCGTTGCAGACCCGCGAGCAGCACATCCGCCGGGAGAAGGCGACAAGCAACATCTGCACCGCCCAGGTGCTCCTCGCGGTGATGGCCGGCATGTACGCCGTCTACCACGGCCCCGACGGGCTGCGCGCCATCGCCCGGCGTACCCACGAGGCGGCGGCGCGGCTCGCGGCCGGGCTGCGCGCCGGGGGCGTGCGGGTCGCGGACGTCGCGTTCTTCGACACCGTCACCGCGACCGTGCCGGGCCGCGCCGCCGAGGTGGTCGCCGCCGCCGCCGAGCGCAACGTGAACCTGCGGCTGGTCGACGCCGACCGGGTCGGCATTTCCTGCGACGAGACCACCACGCCCGCGCACCTGCAGGCGGTGTGGGCGGCGTTCGGGGTCGACGGGTTCGACGGCGACACCGACGCGGCCCTGCCGGACGGGCTGGCCCGCACGTCGGAGTTCCTCACCCACCCGGTGTTCCACAGCCACCACTCGGAGACGGCGATGCTGCGCTACCTGCGCCGCCTGGCCGACTTCGACTACGCGCTGGACCGCGGCATGATCCCGCTGGGGTCGTGCACGATGAAGCTCAACGCCACCACCGAGATGGAACCGATCACCTGGCCGGAGTTCGCGCACCTGCACCCGTTCGCGCCGGACGCGCAGACCGCCGGGTACCGGGAGCTGATCACCCAGCTGGAGGGCTGGCTGGCCGAGGTCACCGGCTACGACGCGGTCAGCGTGCAGCCCAACGCCGGATCGCAGGGTGAGCTGGCCGGGCTGCTGGCGATCCGCGGCTACCACCGGGAGCGCGGCGAGGGCCACCGCGACGTGTGCCTGATCCCGTCGTCGGCGCACGGCACCAACGCCGCGTCCGCCGTCATGGCCGGCATGCGCGTGGTGGTGGTCGGCTGCGACGCCGACGGCAACGTCGACCTGGTCGACCTCGACGCGAAGATCGACAAGCACCGGGACGCGCTCGCCGCGATCATGGTGACGTACCCGTCGACGCACGGCGTGTACGAGACCGGCATCGCCCAACTGTGCGCGAAGGTCCACGACGCGGGCGGTCAGGTGTACGTCGACGGCGCGAACCTCAACGCGCTTGTCGGATTCGCCAAACCGGGCCGGTTCGGGGCGGACGTGTCGCACCTGAACCTGCACAAGACGTTCTGCATCCCGCACGGCGGCGGCGGACCCGGCGTCGGGCCGGTGGCGGTGCGTTCGCACCTGGCGCCGTTCCTGCCCGGTGACCCGCTCGGTGCGCGCGCCGACGGGCGGCCGGCGATCTCGGCGGCCAACCACGGGTCGGCGGGGATCCTGCCGATCCCGTGGGCGTACCTGCGGATGATGGGCGCCGACGGGCTGGCCCGCGCCACCGGCGTGGCGGTCCTGGCGGCGAACTACGTGGCGGCGCGGCTGCGCAACCACTTCCCGGTGCTGTACGCCGGCAACAAGGGCCTGGTCGCGCACGAGTGCATCCTGGACCTGCGTCCGCTGACCAAGGCCACCGGCGTGAGCGTCGACGACGTGGCGAAGCGGCTGATCGACTACGGCTTCCACGCGCCGACGATGTCGTTCCCGGTGGCCGGGACGCTGATGGTGGAGCCGACCGAGAGCGAGGACCTGGCCGAGCTGGACCGCTTCTGCGACGCGATGATCGCGATCCGGGCGGAGATCGACAAGGTCGGCTCGGGGGAGTGGCCGGCGGGGGACAACCCGCTGTCAAACGCGCCGCACACCGCGGCGATGGTGTCGGCCGACGAGTGGCCGCACCCGTACCCGCGGTCGGTGGGCGCCTACCCGGCGGGTGTGGAGCGGGCGGGCCGGTACTGGCCTCCGGTGCGGCGCATCGACGGCGCGTACGGCGACCGGAACCTGGTCTGCTCGTGTCCCGCGCCGGAGGCGTTCGAGGACTGAGCGGCTGACGCCGGGGCGGTGGGCTCTCGCCGCCCCGGCCGGTGCGCCGGACGGTCGTGACCGGCGCGTACGCTCACTGACGCTGCGTGATCGCTCAGGCGACGAGGGCGTGGCGGGCCGGACCCCGGTGCGGGGCGATGGTGCGCCCGTCGGGGAGCAGCTCACCGGTGTCCTCGAAGACGATGACACCGTTGCAGAGCAGGCTCCAGCCCTGCTCAGGGAAGCAGGCGAGGACGCGGGCGGCCTCTCGGTCGGTCGCGTCGGCGGAGGGGCAGGTGGGCTGGTGCTGACACATCGGGTTCTCCGGACTGTGGGGGCACTGTGTCATGGTTCACATGACCAGTGACGCACAGTACCAAGGAAAACTGAGCGGCAACGAGCAAGGATGCGTCATGTTCACCCAGAATGGGCTGAACGGATGACCCGTAACGGCCCGGACGTCGTGGAAGCGCTCCCACAGGTGGAGGTCGATACCCCCGGCGCCCCACCCGGATGCCGCCGCCGGCTCGTCGAGACCGCCCGGCTGCACTGGTCGATCGGCGACGGCGGCGACCCCGCCGACCTGGCACAACGCTTCCTCGCCGCACACGGCGTCGACCGCGGCGACCTCACCCGGCCCGGCCGGCACGACCCCGGCGCCGGAGTGTGCGGCGCCGCGCTGTACCTGTCCGCCGCCGCCGGCGCGTACGCCATCGGCGTGTCGCCCGGCGCGCCCAGTCCCGCGCCGGCGCTGCCCGACCTGGTCGTGGTCGTCTACCACCACACCGACCGCCCGGCCGCACCCCGGCCACCGGCCCCCGCGCCGTGGCGGCTCGGCGACTGGCGGGACAGCTGGACCCCTGCTGCGCACGCCGCCGCCGTCGGCGCGGTCCGCGAGGCCATCGCCCGCGGCGACGTCTACCAGGTCAACATCGTCGGCCACGCCGCCGCCGGCTACACCGGCGACCCGCGCCCCGCGCTGGCCCGCCTCGCCGCGCTACCCGGCGCCCGCTACGGCGGCACCCTGCACGGCCCCGGCTGGGCGCTCGGCTGCGCCTCCCCGGAGACCCTCATCGCCGTCGAACACGGCCGGCTGGTCACCCGCCCGATCAAGGGCACCCGCCCGGCCACCGCAGCCGGCCGCCGCGACCTGCTCGCCTCGGCCAAGGAACGCGCCGAACACGTCATGATCGTCGACCTGGAACGCAACGACCTGGCCCGGGTGGCCCGGACCGGCTCGGTGCGCGTCGACGAGCTGTTCGCCGTACGCCGCTGGTGTGACCTGTGGCAGGCGGAGTCCACGGTGTCGGCGGCGCCCGCCGACGGGCTCGGCCTGGCCGACCTGCTGCGCGCCGTGTGCCCCGGCGGGTCGGTCACCGGCGCGCCCAAACACGCCGCCCTGGCGCAGGTCGGCGCGCTGGAGCCGGTCGGGCGCGGCGCGAGCATGGGCGCGCTCGGCTGGGTCGGCCCCGACCGCCTCGACCTGGGCCTGACCATCCGCACCGCCGCCGCCGACGGGGACCTGCTGCACCTGTGGGCCGGGGGAGGCATCACCTGGGACAGCGACCCCGCCGCCGAGGTCGCCGAGGCCGCCGCCAAGGCCGCCCCGATCCGCGCCCTGCTCGCCGGCTGACGGGCCGGCGGCCCGGCCTTCTCGCGGCGGCCTGGCTTGTCGCGGCGGCTCCGCAGGCCGGTAGCGGCCGTGCGGGGCGGCTCGGGCTACGCGGGCGGCGGCTCAGCCGGCGGCGAACTCGTCGAGGGCGGCGACGACCCGCTCGCTGATGCCGTGCCCGCCGCCGTGACCGCCGGACTCCACGATCTCCAGCCGCGCATCAGGCCAGTCCCGGGTCAGCTGCCAGGCGATGTCCGGCGGGCCGCTGACGTCCAGCCGGCCCTGAACCAGCACCCCCGGGATGCCGGCCAGCCGGCCCGCGTCGCGCAGCAGCTGCCCGTCGGGCAGGAAACCCCGGTTGGCGAAGTAGTGGGTCACCAGCCGGGTGAACCCGTACCGGAACACCGGATCGGCGTACCGGGGGCTCGGCGCGTAGCCGCCGGCGAGGGACACGTGCACGTCCTCCCAGTCGCACCAGTCCCGCGCCGCCTTGTCCCGCACCGCCGGGTCCGGGTCGTCGACCAGCCGCGCGTACGCCGCCGACAGGTCACCGTCACGGTCGGCCTCCGGCACCCCGTCACGGAACCGCGCCCACTCCTGCGGGAACACCCGCCCCATGTCCCGCGTCACCCACTCGATCTCCCGGTTCGTGTTGGCGACCACGCTGAACAACACCAGCGCGCTCACCCGACCCGGGTGCCGCTGCGCGTACGCCAGGGCGAGGGACGACCCCCACGACGCGCCGCACAGCAGCCACCTGTCGATCCCCAGGTGCGCGCGCAGCACCTCCATGTCGGCCAGCAGATGCGCCGTGGTGTTCACCGACAGGTCGGTGGCCGGATCCGACGCCGGGGGAGTGCTGCGCCCGCAGCCACGCTGGTCGAACAGCACGATCCGGTACGCGGCCGGGTCGAACAGCCGCCGCCAGGACGTGCCCGCGCCCGAACCCGGCCCGCCGTGCACCACCAGCGCCGGCCGGCCGTCCGGATTGCCGCACGTCTCCCAGTACACGCGCTGCCCGTCCCCGGCGTCCAGCATGCCGTGGGCGTAAGGCTCGATCGGTGGATACATCAGTGGCCTCCCCGGAGCAGATACAACAGCGCTGTTACATTAGTGGACGTGACCGCCCCCGACCGCGACGCCCTCGGCACCCTGCTGCGCCACGTCCTGGACGTCCTCGACGGCGACGTCGCCGCCGTCCACCAGCGGCTCGGTCTCACCGACTACCGGCCCCGCTACTCACCAGTCGTCCGCGCGCTCGTCGCCGACGGCCCGCTGCCCATCCGCGACCTCGCCGCCCGCGTCGGCGTCACCCACTCCGCCGCCAGCCAGACCGTGGCCCAGATGCGCCGCGCCGGCCTCGTCGACCTGCGCCCCGGCGCCGACGCCCGCCACCGCATCGTCACCCTCACCGACCGCGCCCGCGCCCTGCTGCCCGCCGTCGAAGCCGAATGGGCCGCCACCACCACCGCCGTACGCAACCTCGACACCGAACTGCCGGTACCACTCGCCGACGAGCTGTACGCGGTCCTCGCCGCCCTGCGCCGCCGGCCCCTGCGCGACCGCATCGCCGACACCGGCCTGCTGGACACCCCACCGGACACCCGCGAACGGTAAGCAACGGATAGCCTTCCGGACATGACTATGCGCCCCATCCGGATCATCGGCGACCCCGTGCTGCGCACCCCCAGCGAACCCGTCACCAGCTTCGACGCCGAACTGCGCGCCCTCGTCACCGACCTGATGGACACGCTGCTCGGCGCACCCGGCCGCGCCGGCGTCGCCGCACCCCAGATCGGCGTCAACGCCCAGGTGTTCGTCTACGACGCCGACGGCCACCGCGGCCACATGGTCAACCCCACCCTGGACGTGTCCGACGAACTCCAGGACGACGAGGAAGGCTGCCTGTCCATCCCCGGCCTGTACTTCCCGACCCCCCGCGCCATGCACGCCACCGCACACGGCTACGACCAGCACGGCGAACCGCTCACCATCACCGGCAGCGGCTTCCTCGCCCGCGCCCTGCAACACGAGACCGACCACCTGCGCGGCCGCCTCTACGTCGACACGCTGCGCGGCGACACCCGCCGCCGCGCCCTGCGCGAGATCCGCGCCGGCCGGTTCGACTCACCCAGCCGCGGCCGCTGACGTCAACGCGCACTCGGTGAACCCGGCCACCCGGGAGAACCCCAGCCGCTCGTACAACCGCACCGCCGCGGCGTTGTCCGCCCGCACGTTCAACGTCACGTGATCCACCGACGCGCGCAGCCGGGCGCACAACGCCGCCACCACACCCGCGCCCAGACCACGACCCCGCACGTCCGGATGCGTCGTCACGTTCCCCAACGCCGCCACCCGCCACCGCGGCGAGAACACGTGCACCCCCGCCACCGCCACCAGCCGGCCACGCTCCCGCACACCCACGTACTGGCCCGTCTCCAGCATCCGCGCGTCGAACCAGTTCCCCGGATACGCCACCGCGTACAACCGGGAAAGCTCCGCCGCGTCCGCCGGCCCCAACGGCTCACCCACCGCCGGCACCGCCGCCAGCCGGCCCGGATCCGTCAACGCCATCCGGTGATGCGCCGCCGCCTCCGACACCACGAACCAGCGCGACACCACCGCCTCCAGACCGGGGGACAGGTGCGCCCACATCCGCGCCGGCAACACCGGCGCCGCCTCCACCAGCAACCCGGCCAGATCCGCCACCCGATCCGGCGCCGCGAACGCCAGCAACGTCGGCAACTCCACCCCGTGATACAGCAACACCACCTGGTCGCCACGCCGGAACCACGACGTGTACGGCCAGAAGAAATCGTCCAGATCACCCAACTGGTACGCGTGCAACACCGGATCCCGGCCCAGCAGACCCGCCAGCACCGCCCGGTCGTGCTCCGCCCGCACCGCCACCGCGATCAGCCCGCCATCCACTGGTCGTAACCCAGCCGGGCCACCAGCGCCAGCACCACCACCAGCAGCACCACCCGCACGAACCCGGCACCCCGCCGCAACGCCATCCGCGCGCCCACCGCCGCCCCCACCACGTTGCACACCGCCATCGCCGCACCCAACGCCCACCACACGTGCCCGGTCAACCCGAACACCACGAGCGCACCCAGATTCGTACCCGCGTTGACCACCTTCGCCATCGCCGACGCGTGCACGAAATCCGAACCCAGAATCGCCGTGAACGCCAACACCAGGAACGTCCCCGTACCCGGCCCGATCAACCCGTCGTACAGGGCGATGCCCAGACCGGCCACCGCCACCGCCACCACCACCCGCCGAGGGGTCCGCCGCCGCGGCGACGCCACCACACCCAGCGACGGCCGCGCCAGCACGAACACCGCCACCGCCACCAGCACCACGAGCACCACCGGCCGGTACGCGCTGCCCGGCACCGCACCCGCCAACGCCGCACCCAGCCCCGCCGTCAGCACCGCCAACCCGGCCGCCGGACCCGCCACCGCCCAGTCCAGCTTCGTCCGCCGCGCATACGTCACCGCCGCCGTCGACGTACCGAAGATCGCCGCCAGCTTGTTCGTGCCCAACGCCGTCGCCACCGGCACACCCGGCGCCGCCACCAGCAACGCCGGCAACAACAACAGACCGCCGCCACCCACCACCGCGTCCACCCACCCGGCCAGAAGGGCAGCAGTCAGCAACGTCGTCAACGACAGGGCATCCACCGCCGCATTCTGCCCACGCCACCACCAGCGACAACGCCACCTGTGGCCAGCCTCACCGCCCCCGGCGACGCCGCAACCACACCCCGACCGACCCCACCGCCACGAACACCAGCATCGAACAGCACAACAGCTTCAGCACCCGGCAAGACTCCCACGACGACGTAGGGTGTCCAGGTGCGCCTGGCCACCTTCAACCTGCTGCACGGCCGATCCCTCACCGACGGGCTCGTCGACCCCGACCGGCTCACCGCAGCCGTCACCGACCTCGACGCCGACGTCCTCGCCCTCCAGGAAGTCGACCGCGACCAGACCCGCAGCGGCAAACTCGACCTCACCGCCGTCGCCGCCCGCGCCCTGCACGCCGACCACCACCGCTTCGCCGCCGCCGTCGTCGGCACCCCCGGAGAACAGTTCCGCCCCCTCACCCACGACGACGACGGCCACGGCGAACCCCTCTACGGCATCGGCCTGATCAGCCGCCACCCCGTCCGCTCCTGGCAGGTCACCCGCCTGCGCGCCGCACCCGTGCGCTCACCCATCTACGCACCCGGCCCCGGCGGCGGACTCGTCCTGCTCCGCGACGAACCCCGCGTCGTGCTCGCCGCCGTCCTCGACACCCCCCACGGCCCCCTCACCGTCGCCGCCACCCACCTGTCCTTCGTCCCCGGCTGGAACGTCTGGCAACTACGCCGCGTCGTCCGCGTCCTGCGCACCCTGCCCGCACCCCGGGTCCTGCTCGGCGACCTCAACCTGCCCGCCGGACCCGCCGCCGCACTCACCCGCTGGCGGCCCCTCGCGAGGCGCCCCACCTACCCGGCCGGGCAACCCCGCGTCCAACTCGACCACATCCTCGCCGACCGCCACGGCCTCGACCGGCTCCCGCCCGTCACCGCCGTCCACACACCGCTGGCCACCATCTCCGACCACCGGCCCCTCGTCGTCGACCTCGGCTGACGCTCAACCCAGCCCACTCTGCCGCCGCGCCGCGTCCACCGCGTTACGGAACAACATCGCCACCGTCGTCGGACCCACCCCGCCCACACGCGGCGTGATCGCACCCGCCACCTCGGCACACGACTCGTCCACGTCCGGCAGCAACCGCCGTCCCTCGTACCGCACCCCACCACCGACCACCACCGCGCCCGGCCGCACATGCTCCGGCTGCACGATCCCCGGCACCCCCGCCGCCGCGATCAGGATCTCCGCCCGCCGCGTGTACCGCGGCCAGTCCGCCACACCCGTGTGCACCACAGTCACCGCCGCGTTCGCCGTCGGCCGCTTCTGCGCCAGCAACATCGCAAGCGGCCGCCCCAACGTCGCACCCCGGCCCAGGATCACCACCTCCCGGCCCGCCACCGGCACACCGTGGAACGCCAGCAACGCCTCGATCCCCGCCGGCGTACACGGCAACGGACCCGGCAACCCCAACGCCAGCCGGCCCATGTTCACCGGATGCATCCCGTCCACGTCCTTGTCCGGATCCAGCTCCGCCAACGCCCGGTCGTAGTCCAGGTGACCCGGAATCGGATACTGCACCAGCACCCCGTGCACCGTGGCGTCCGCGTTGAAATCCGCCAGCACCGCGTGCAGATCCACCTGCGACGCCGACGCCGGCAGATGCACGTGCGGCGACACGAAACCCAGGTCGGCCGCCTGGCGTTGCTTGATCCGGATATAACCCGCGCTCGCGTCGTCGTCACCCACCAGCACCGTCGCCAGCGCCGGCGTCACCCCCGCCGCACGCAGCTCCGCCACCGACGCGGCGACCTCCGACAACACCCGCTCCGCCACCGGGGCACCCGGCAGCAACCGCGCAGAAGACATACGACACCTCGCCCGCGGAGGCCCAGGCGGTCGACCCCCACGACGAGCTCCCCGATGGTTCACCCATCCCCGTGCCGCCAGTCGCGTTCCCCCTCAGCCTGCCACAGCCTCCGCCGCCACCGCATCCACCACCGCCTGCCACCCCGGCAACGCCGCCAGCAGACCGTCCGCCCGCCGCCGCCGATCCGCCGCCGACGCCACCCCCAGATCCGCCAGCACCGCCCCGAACGCCCGCTCCCGCTCCGGCGCCACCGCACCCAGAACCACATGACACCGCGCGTACGTCACCAGCACCCAGAACATCGCCTCCCGATGCCGCCCCGCCTCGATCAGCTCAGCCGCACCGTCGAACACCACCGGACGCCCCGCCGCACCCAGATCCGCCCCGAACGCGAACCCCTCCCGCGGCAACCGCGACGCCTCGTCGAACACCACCGCCAACCCGGCCAGATGCTCCCGCACCCGCGCCGCGTCCACACCCACACCGCCGCCGTCGAGCGTGTCCAGCAGGCCCGCGTACCGATCCGCGAACCCGAACCGCGACAACACCCGCTCCGCCCGCACATACCGCCGCCGCACCGTCGGATCCGCCAGCCCCGCCACCGCCGGCCACACCGCCAGCAACGACGTCGGAAACACCCACGCCAGCACCTGCTCCGCGGTCGACGGTGCGGCGTCGACCGCCCGCAAACCGGCCTCGATGCGCCGCCGCACCCCGGCGCACCGCGCCCGCACCCACACCGGATCCGCGAACCCCGCCGCCACCCGCTCCCGTACCGCCGCCAGCCGCCCCGACGGATCCGCGATCACCCCATCGGTACGGAACATCGGCGCGAACACCCACGACCCCAGCACATCCTCCGGGCCGCCCAACTCCGCCCACGTGACAGTGCTGACCTCAAGCAACACCCCCCGGTGCAGAAACTTGCCCACCTTCACACCGGGCTCCCGGCGCACCAGCAACACGTCCACGTCCGACCACACCGGCAGCACCGCGTCGTCCGGCAACCCCACAGTCGACCCGCTGAACAACGCCCCCTCGATCGACGGATCCGCACGCATCCGCTCCCGCACCCACCCGACCGCCACCGCACGCGCCGCACCCATTCGCATCCGCCCGATCCTGCCAGCCCGGCAGCGCACCGACAGACCCATTCTGGATACGTACGGTTGTCGTTTGGGCACAGAACGTGGAACATCGACGTTAGCGACTGTCGTCGAAATCGTGTGGGGCGATGCGAATGACGGGCTACCACCCGATCCTCAAAGGACGCCAAGCCGAACTCCAGGCCGTCAGCCACGTCCCCGACGAACTCGCACCACACATCCTCCCGATCTTCGACCTGCCACCCTCCAAGCGCGGTCCGATCACCGACGCATGCACCTTCAGTCGACGCGCACAGGACAGCATCCCGCGTGACATGGCCATCGCCGTCGACGTGCGCCACCTCCCCGAGCCCACCACCGGCACCCGCCGGCCACTCCGCGACATCGCCGACGACCTGCACCCGTGGGGGATCCCCGCGCTGCCCGTCGCCCACCTGAACGACACCCCCGCACAACTGGCCGACGTCCGTTACGCCGCCGCGCCCTACGGTGGCGTTCTCCGGCTCGCCGCCCACCACACCGAACCGGACGACGCCGAAACCGACGCACGACTGCGCCACGTCCTATCCGCCACCGAACTGCGACCTGAGAACTGCACCCTCGTCATCGACGTCGCCGAGGTGGCATCCGACCGGCACCTCACGACAGCCGAGCCCCTCGTTCGCAAACACCTCGTGTGGGCCGGACGCCACCCCTGGAAGGCGGTCGTCGTCGCCGCCGGAGCGATGCCCGCCACGATCTCCCACGTACCAGCCGGCACCGCCATCCCGCTCCGCAGGCGGGACTTCGACCTCTGGCAGCGGCTCAAGGACCATGACATCCAGTTCGCCGACTACGGCGTCACTCACCCCGGCACCGGCTCGGGACGCCGAGGGCCAGCACCCAACATCCGCTATACCCACCAGGACGCCTGGTGGACCTACCGTGCGCACAGCGACGGCATGGACAGCGGCAACACCGGCATCTACGACATCTGCCGGGCCCTCGTATCCGCCGACCACTGGCCGCCCACCGGGCGTCACTTCTCCTGGGGCGACGAACAGATCGCCCTGCGCGCCGCCCGCCACGCCGGCCCCGGCACCGCCACCCAATGGATTGCCTGGGCAACGTCACACCACCTGTCGTACGTCGCCGACCAGCTCGGCCTGACAGCTATCGCTTGACCAACCCCGACAACGCCCGATTGGTGCGGTTCGCCGCCACCGCCGCCCGCTGCTGACCCGCCGTCACCTCGATGTACGTCTGCGACGACGCCAACGACGCGTGCCCCAGCAACCGCATGATCTCCGCCGCGCTCGCCCCGTCCTCCGCCAGCCGCGTCGCGAACGTGTGCCGCAACGCATGCAACCGGGCACCCCGGGGCACCCGGTCACCGATGCCCGCCCGCCGGTAACACGACTCCACCAGGTACTGCAGCCCACCCCGCCGCAACGCCTCACCCTGACGATCCACCAGGAACGGCGAATCCGGCCGCACACTGCGCGACCCGAACCGGAGCCGCCGGCTGTCCAGGTAACCCGCAAGCACCCGGTCCACGCCGTCGTCGATCGGCACCGTACGTGGCCGTCCGCCCTTACCCGTCACGTCCACCCGCCGCTCACCGTCGCGCCCGGCCACCGACGACACCCGCAGCGCCAGCAGCTCCGACAGCCGCAACCCCGCGCACAACGCCAGCGCCAGCACCGCCAGGTCGCGCTCCGGCCACGGGTCACGCTGCCGGCCCTCCGCCCGGGCCACCGCCGCCAGCAGTTCCTCCGGGGTGTCCTCGCCCCGCAGTGGCTTGGGCCGGGGGAGCGGAGTGCGGGGCCGCCCCACCGCCGGCATCGGATTGCCCGGTACGACACCCTCGGCGACTAGGAACGTGAAGAAGCTGTTCCACGTCGACCAGGCACGATGGACCGACGCGGCGGCCCGGGGAGCGGCGAACCGCGCGAACGCCGCGCGCATCACCTTGGGGGAGAGGGCGCTGACGGACAGGTGCAGGGGAGAGGCGTCACCATCGGCGGCGACGAGCTCGGCCACCGTGGTCAGATCCCGCCGGTACGCGGCCAGGGTGTGGGGGGAGGGCTTACGGGTGGCCCGGGCGGTCAGGAACTCCTCGATCAGAGTGCCTACCGTTTCGTCCGGTTTGTCATGCATAAGAGATATTATGCATGATTCTCGCGTTCCCGCCAGGAGTCCATATCAGGGGAGCGGGGGGCGACCAACGCCATGATCAACTCCCTCTCGCCGAGATGGCGGTAACCCCAGTGCTCCGATGCAGCCACATCGGCGAACTGGCGGCCGCGCCAGCGATCATGAGGTTGACCGGAAGTGCTGTCTGATGTGTCGCCGCTAGCTTCATGATCGGCGGACGGCGGGTGGAGTGAGGTGGGATTCGGCGGGGGACGCTCGGGTCGGCCGGTGGATGGGCCGGCCCGATGATCGGTGCCTGGACGCAACGGCGGCGACATCGTGTCTGGAGGCGTGAGCCAGCTCGCGGCGAGCTCGCTGCCGCTGCCAACGCGCGCCAGGTTGAGCACGCGGCCCGGCGGCACGACAGGGGGTGACTGCGTGCACTCCGGCGCCCCCGAAGGCCCGCAAAGGCGGTCACCTGCCTCGCGCGGGCGCTCGGGGAGCTCCCGCCTCAGCTTCACTTGACATAATGTGCATTATCGAATCGCTGTCGAGTAGCTGTTGATCAGCAAAGTTGGTGCCGAGCGTTACTGCTGCAGTCATGGAGCTGTCCCACGCAAGGTCGGGCTCGCGCTCTTCCTGCACACTCAGCGGGTCAACTGTTCCTGACCTCTCGACGAACTGCCTAGCTCGGCCTCCGGCACGATCCTTCCGCGATCTGGATCCGGACGAGCCCGGTGCCATAGTTGTGCGCCGACCGGCCAGTAGGCTGCTTCTCTCTCCCCCCGGCCGGCATATCCATGAGCACGCGGGCGGTTCAGTGCCCTCGGGGCTGCCTAGGCCGTCGCGGATTCACGTCGACCTGTTCAGGCTCCTGCTCCAGCTTGATGTCCTTCAGGCCAGAGTTGAGTGCGCGCATCGCCATCCCGGTGTCGTAGGTGACCAGGTGGACGGGCCTGCCAGCGAGCGTCTGCAGGGCGACGGCTCGGTCGACGATTTCATCGTCGGCCTGCGGCTGACGAACATGCCCAGGCGAGTCGAAGAGGACGTCTAGCTTGAGCATGCCTCGGGCGGTCTCGTCGTGGGACAAGTTGGCGGGCCGGATCAGGCCCCCCGTGCGGTATATGCGGTCGATGTAGGCGACGGCGTACCGAGCCCGGGCGCGGCCCTTCCCGTCTCCGGTCCGTTTGAGGCGGTCGAGCTCGTCCACCACGACCATCGGGACGACAACGCGGAGCGGCTCGAAGGCTCGGTAGATCAACCCGTGGACGTCGAGGTATTCGATCTCCTGCGGGTGGTGCATGAACACATTGGTGTCGAGGACTACTAGGAGATCCTCCCCTGCGAACCGCTGCGTCTGCTGCTGAAGATCGTCGATTGCAGCCTGTAAGTCGTCCGCCCGCTCTGAGAGTTGCTGGTTGATCAGAGCGTTAACCAACCGCGTCGCCGCTCACATGCGTCGTGAGCGACGAAAGCGAGGACATCACCACGTCGTAGCTTTTGGTGGGTACGAGTCGTTCCAGATCACCGGTCCGCACCTGCCCCCGCAGTCGACGGCGGCCTTCCTGCATCCAGGTTAGGTAGGCGGTCGCGCGCTCGCTGGCAGTGAACTGGCCGCTGCCCTGCTGGTTGGCAACTGCGAAACGGAGGTCGGTCAGCGCGGAATGCAAGGCTTTAGGGCTTGAACCTGGGAGCGGGTTGATGAGCACTTCGCGATCCTTCACCGGATGACGGGGCCCGCGCTACCCCGTGTTGTCCCTGTGAGGCCTTCATTGTCGCGGACCATCACCGCCCGACGGTCCCGCAGTCAGTGGCGCATTCGCTGCTGCTTGTCGTACTGCCCCAGCCGGTTCAGAACCGCCGCAGCTCGGCTGTTGGCCCCGCGTCTGCCACCGCAGGCGATCATGTCGCATCACCATACTCGCCAAATACCGCGTCGGCTCCCCTGATCTTTCGATCCTCCTGCCCGGTACGGTCAACGCCTGGAGGTGCAACATGCCCGAAGAGTTGCTGTTCACGGTCGACGGCATAACCGCGGTACCCGCGCAGCCCATTACCCTGGCCGAGGCCGGCCTCTTGGAACGCAAGCACCTTCAGCAGTGGGTGATCGACCACCCACAGTTGATCGGTGACGGCATCAAGGTTGTCACCTTCGAGTACGGCCGTTGGGCTTCCACCACCGGCAGCACAGCGAGCCGATTGGACGTACTTGGTCTCGACCGGACCGGCCGACTGGTGGTGATTGAACTCAAGCGCGACCGAGCTCCGGACACCATCACCATGCAGGCCATTAACTATGCCGCCATGGCCAGCCGGTTCACCCTCGATCTGCTTGCCGAGGTACACGCCGCTCACCTCGGCGCCGCTGTCACGAGCCAGCAGGCCCTCGCCGATCTGATGGAGTGGTCGGAGGGCCTGTCGGACGAAACGCTCGGGCTGCCTCGGATCGTCCTGATGGCGTCGGACTTCGGCCCTGCTGTTACCAACACGGCACTGTACCTGTATGAGGCGGGTATCGACATTCGGCTGGTGCGTTATCAGCTCTACCGGACTGTCAGTGGTGAGAAGGTGCTATCAGTCGCGCAACTGCTCCCCGTCCCTGATGCCGAGGAGTTCATGGTCCGACCCCGTTCCAGTAGCGGCACTCAGGCCGCCTCCCGCGCATCCGGGGAGCGTAAAGCCGCCGCCGTGCAGCGGCTCATCGCGCACCAAGCGATCGCGGACGGAACCCCGCTGATGATCAGCGTCCCCGACCTGGTCGATCAGGACCGAGAGGCGATCCGCGGATGGCTTGGCGAGGATCCGGATCGGGCCCGGGTGCGGTGGCATAACGACGTCAACGGACCGGTCGAGTGGGCCGTCGATGGAAAGCGCTATCGGCTGATTGAGCTCATTCGCTTCATCATCCACGCGGCCACCGGACAGCCGCCACGAGCACAGCTCTGGGCCCAGAACTGGTACCGCAGCGAGGAAGATCAGACTCTTCACCAACTAGCCGAACCTCTGCCTTAGCACGACGCTGACAACGCTCGACGTCGCGATCACTTGACGCCTCGCCGCCCTACCGACTCTCTCTGTCAGCTAGCGACGTAGTCGGCCAGGTGTTCGCCGGTGAGCGTCGACCGGGCCGCCACGAGGTCCGCCGGGGTGCCCTCGTACACGATCCGGCCGCCGTCGTGACCGGCGCCCGGGCCGAGGTCGATGATCCAGTCGGCGTGCGCCATGACGGCCTGGTGGTGCTCGATCACGATGACCGACTTCCCGGCGTCGACGAGCCGGTCGAGCAGGCCGAGCAGTTGGGCGACGTCGGCCAGGTGCAGGCCGGTGGTGGGTTCGTCCAGGACGTACACGCCGCCCTTGTCCCCCATCCGGGTGGCGAGCTTGAGGCGTTGCCGTTCGCCGCCGGACAGCGTGGTCAGGGGTTGACCGAGCGTGAGGTAGCCGAGGCCGACGTCGGCGAGCCGGTCGAGGATGGTGTGGGCGGCCGGGGTGCGGGCGTCGCCGGCGTTGAAGAACGTCTCGGCTTCATCGACGGACATGGCGAGGACCTCGCTGATGTCGCGTCCGCCGAGGTGGTAGTCGAGGACTGCGGGCTGGAAGCGCTTGCCTTCGCAGTCCTCGCAGGTGCTGGCGACGCCGGCCATCATGCCGAGGTCGGTGTAGATGACGCCGGCGCCGTTGCAGGTCGGGCAGGCGCCTTCGGAGTTGGCGCTGAACAGGGCGGGTTTGACGCCGTTGGCCTTGGCGAAGGCTTTGCGGATGGGGTCGAGCAGGCCGGTGTAGGTGGCGGGGTTGCTGCGGCGGGAGCCGCGGATGGCGGTCTGGTCGATGCTGACGACGTCCTCGCGTTTGGCCAGTGAGCCGTGGATGAGGCTGCTCTTGCCGGAGCCGGCGACGCCGGTGACGACGACCAGGACGCCGAGGGGGATGTCGACGTCGACGTCGCGCAGGTTGTGGGTGCGGGCGCCGCGGATCGGCAGTGCGCCGGTGGGCGTACGCAGCTTGTCCTTGAGGGTGGCGCGGTCGTCGAGGTGTCGGACGGTGGTGGTGCCGCTTTCGCGCAGGCCGGCGACTGTGCCTTCGTAGCAGATGGTGCCGCCGGCGGTGCCGGCGCCGGGGCCGAGGTCGACGACGTGGTCGGCGATGGCGATGGTTTCGGGTTTGTGTTCGACGACGAGGACGGTGTTGCCCTTGTCGCGGAGTTGGAGCAGGAGGTTGTTCATTCGGGCGATGTCGTGCGGGTGCAGGCCGATGGTGGGTTCGTCGAAGACGTAGGTGACGTCGGTGAGGGACGAGCCGAGGTGGCGGATCATCTTGGTGCGCTGGGCCTCGCCGCCGGAGAGGGTGACGGCGGGGCGGTCGAGGCTGAGGTAGCCGAGGCCGATCTCGACGAATGAGTCGAGGGTGTCCCCCAGTGCTTTGAGTAGCGGGCCGACGGAGGGTTCGTGCAGGTCGCGTACCCAGGTGGCGAGGTCGCTGATCTGCATGGCGCAGGCGTCGGCGATGTTGATGCCGTTGATCTTCGAGGAGCGGGCTTCGGGGGCCAGGCGGGTGCCGTCGCAGTCGGGGCAGGTGGTGAACGTGATGGCGCGTTCGACGAAGGCGCGGATGTGCGGCTGCATGGCGTCGACGTCCTTGGCGAGCATCGACTTGCTGATGGCGGGGATGAGACCGGTGTAGGTGACGTTGATGCCGTCGACCTTGATCTTTGTGGGTTCCTTGTGGAGCAGGTCGCTCAGCTCGCGTCTGGTGTAGTCGCGGATGGGCTTGTCGGGGTCGAACAGGCCGCTGGAGCGGAAGATGCGGCCGTACCAGCCGTCCATGCTGTAGCCGGGGATGGTGATGGCGCCCTCGTTGAGGGAGAGCTTCTCGTCGTAGAGGACGGTGAGGTCGAAGTCGGTGACGGCGCCGCGGCCCTCGCAGCGGGGGCACATGCCGCCGAGGCGGTTGAAGGTGCCCTTCTTGGTCTGGGTCTTGCCGGGGCCGCGGTCGACGGTGATGGCGCCGGCGGCGCGGACGGAGGGGACGTTGAAGGAGTAGGCGTTGGGTGGGCCGATGTGGGGATCGCCGAGGCGGCTGAACAGGATGCGGAGCATGGCGTTGACGTCGGTGGCGGTGCCGACGGTGGAGCGGGGGTCGGCGCCCATGCGTTCCTGGTCGACGATGATGGCGGTGGTGAGGCCTTCGAGGATGTCGACTTCGGGGCGGGACAGGGTGGGCATGAAGCCCTGGACGAAGGCGCTGTAGGTCTCGTTGATGAGGCGCTGGGACTCGGCGGCGATGGTGCCGAAGACCAGTGAGCTCTTGCCGGAGCCGGAGACGCCGGTGAAGACGGTGAGGCGGCGTTTGGGTATCTCGACGTCGACGTTGCGCAGGTTGTTCTCGCGGGCGCCGTGGACGCGGATGATGTCGTGGCTGTCGGCGTGGTGCAGGCCGGTCGTGGCCTTGCTCATGGTGCTCTCCGTCCGGTGGTGCGGGTGTCAGTCGAGCCAGCGGCCGTCGCGCATCAGGGTGCGGCCGGGTAGTTCGTCGGCTTCGCGCCAGGCCTGGATGCGGTGTGGGGTGATGCGGTACCAGCGGTAGGGCGTGGTCAGGGTACGGGGGTCGAAGCCGGTTCGGGTGGCGAAGCGGTCGCCTCGGTCGGTGGGCAGGGCGTCGATGGTGAGGGTTTCGACGCGGCCGTCGATCATGGTGACGTCGCGGGTGGGGCCGAGGCCGACGCGGGCGTGGCCGCCGGCGAGATTGCGGCCGGTGGGGCTGTCGGCCGGGGTGGCGACGAGCAGGGTGTGGCCGTCCCAGTCGAAGGACAGGGGCACGAGGTACGGGGTGCCGTCGGGGCCGGCGGTGGCGACCCAGCAGTCGACGTCGTGGTCGAGGCGGTGGGTGGTGTCCTTGCGGCGCTGGGCGCGGGTGCGGGGTGCGTCGGTCACGGGTCAGCGCCGCTCGTTGATGCGGATGAGGTTGCCGGTGGGGTCGCGGAAGGCGCAGTCGCGGACGCCGTAGGGCTGTTCGGTGGGTTCCTGGACGACGTCGGCGCCGCCTGCTTGGAGGCGGTCGAACAGGCCGTCGAGGTCGTCGGTGGCGAGGGTGAGCGCGCCGTAGCTGCCCTTGGCGATGAGTTCGAGGATGGTGCGGCGTTCGTCGTCGCTGATGCCGGGGTCGACGGCCGGTGGGTGCAGGACGATGCCGGTCTCCGGCTGGTCGGGTGGGCCGACGGTGAGCCAGCGCATGGTGTCGCCCTGGCCGACGTCGTTGCGGAGTTCGAAGCCGAGGGTGTCGCGGTAGAAGGCGATGGCGGCGTCGGCGTCGGTGTGGGGCAGGAACGCGTAGTGAATGGTGATCGTCATGGTGGTCACGCTAGTGGTGGTCGGCCGGTGCGGGCTTCTCGATTCCTGATCGGTCGGGTGGCTTGTTTGGTGAGGCAGGGTGGTGGTTCGGCGGTGTCGGGGGCGTGGCGGGCGCGGTAGGCGCTGGGTGGTTCGCCGACGAGTTCGGTGAAGCGGGTGCTGAAGGTGCCCAGGGACTGGCAGCCGACGGCGAAGCAGACGTCGGTGACGCTGAGGTCGCCGCGGCGCAGCAGGGCCATGGCGCGTTCGATGCGGCGGGTCATGAGGTATGCGTACGGCGATTCGCCGTACGTCTGGCGGAACTGGCGGCTGAGGTGGCCGGCGGACATGTGTTCGCCGCGGGCGAGGGCTTCGACGTCGAGGGGGTTGGCGTATTCGCGGTCGATGCGGTCGCGGACGCGGCGTAGCCGGGTGAGGTCGCGCAGGCGCTGGGCGAACGCGGGGTCGTCGGTTGCCGGGTGCGGTGGCACGTCCGCATCCTGCCTGGTGGGCGGTGGGGTCGTCCACCTGTTCGAGCGGCGAGTCGCCGCCCGGGTGCACCCGGGCGGCAGGTGCACCCGCGCTGTCGGTCAGCGCAGCCGGCGGGCGGTGAAGCGGGTGGGTGGGTCGGCGATGGCGTCCTGGGTGGCGACGATCTGCAGTTCGCGGGTGCCGGCTTCGAGGGTGGCCTCGAGTACGGCGTAGATCGAGTTGGTGGTGCGTTCCAGGGCGGTCTGTGGTGAGCCGGTGGTGGCGAGGTGGGCGAGGTAGAGGGCGGCGGTGACGTCGCCGCCGCCGTTGGGTGCGATCGGCAGCAGCGGGGTGGTGACGGCCCAGGCGCCGTCGTCGGAGACGGCGACGACTTCCAGGTGGCCGGCGGGCAGGTCGCCGTGCAGGACGCTGGTGACCAGGACGTGCCGGGGGCCGGTGGCGCGGACGGCGTCGACGGCGGCGAGCAGGTCGTCGACGGTGTCGGTGGTGCGGCCGGCGAGGAACTCCAGCTCGAACTGGTTGGGGGTGACGATGTCGGCGCGGGGGACGACGGTGTCGCGGAGGTATTCGGGGATGCCGGGGCGGACGAACATGCCGCGGCCGACGTCGCCCATGACCGGGTCGCAGCAGTAGAGGGCGGCCGGGTTGGCGGCCTTGACCTGGGCGACGGCGTCGAGGATGACGGCGCCGACGGCGGGGTCGCCCTGGTAGCCGGAGAGGACGGCGTCGGCGGTGCCCAGTACGCCGCGGTCGGCGATGCCGGCGATGACGTCGGCGACGTCGGTGGGGGCGAGCAGGGGGCCGCGCCAGGCGCCGTAGCCGGTGTGGTTGGAGAAGTGCACGGTCAGGACCGGCCAGACCTCGTGTCGGAGGCGTTGCAGTGGGAACACGGCGGCGGAGTTGCCGACGTGGCCGTAGGCGACCGACGACTGGATGGACAGGATCTTCACCTGGTCATCGTCGCATCCCCTGCCGGGGATGACTGCTGGTGGTGGGGTGATGACGGGCCGGGACGGCGGTGACCGTTCGGCTCAGGGTTTCGACCGCCGGGCGCGGGGCGGGTTTGGGCGCAGCGTGCGGTGGGGGCATGAACTCCGGTGTTCTCGCCTTCTGGACGGAGGAAGCGTTGATGCTTTCCGCACTCGATCGTCGGCACACCGTCGCGCCGCCGGGGTACAGCCGTTGGCTGATTCCTCCGGCGGCGCTGGCGATCCATCTGTGCATCGGGCAGGTGTACGCGACGAGCGTGTACAAGAACTCCCTGATCGCGCATTTCGACACGAGTCAGACGGCGATCGGGGTGATCTTCAGCATCGCGATCGTGATGCTGGGGTTGTCTGCCGCGGTGGCCGGTACGTGGGTGGAGGCGAACGGGCCGCGGAAGGCGATGTTCGTCTCGGCGTGTTTCTGGGCGGCGGGGTTTTTGGTCGGGGCGCTGGGCATCGCGACCGGGCAGCTGTGGCTGCTGTATCTGGGGTACGGGGTGCTGGGCGGGATCGGTCTGGGGATCGGGTACATCTCCCCCGTCTCCACGTTGATCAAGTGGTTCCCGGACCGGCCGGGTCTGGCGACCGGGCTGGCGATCATGGGGTTCGGCGGTGGGGCGATGGTGGCCTCTCCCCTGTCCCGGCAGCTGCTGTCGTTCTTCGACTCGGGTTACGACCCGTCGAACAGCGGTTCCACGGCGTCGGGTTCGGCACTGGTGTGGCTGTTCGTCACGCTCGGCGTCGGCTACTTCGTGATCATGATGTTCGGGGTGTTCAACGTGCGGGTCCCGGCGGCGGGCTGGCGGCCGGCCGGTTTCGACCCGGCGAAGGTGGCGGAGAAGCCGCTGGTGACGACCGCCAACGTGTCGGCGGCCAACGCGGTGAGGACGCGGTCGTTCTGGCTGCTGTGGGTGGTGCTGTTCTGCAACGTGACGGCGGGTATCGGCATTCTGGAGCAGGCCAGCCCGATGATCCAGGACTTCTTCCGCGACAACGGGACCTCGGCGGTGTCGGTGGCGGCGGCCGGCGGGTTCGTGGGAGTGCTGTCGCTGTTCAACATGGCGGGCCGGTTCGTGTGGTCGTCCACGTCGGATGTGATCGGCCGCAAGCCGATCTACGTGGTGTACCTGGGTGTGGGCATGGTGCTGTACCTGCTGCTGGCGCTGGTGGGGCAGACCTCGACGGCGTTGTTCGTGCTGCTGGCAGCCGTGATCCTGTCGTTCTACGGTGGCGGGTTCGCGACCATTCCGGCGTACCTGCGGGACATGTTCGGCACGTTCGAGGTGGGCGCGATCCACGGCCGGCTGCTGACCGCGTGGTCGGCGGCGGGCGTGGCCGGGCCGCTGATCGTCAACGCGTTCCTCGACGCGCAGGGCGAGCCGGGCACGTTGACCGCGGCGGCGTACCGGCCGGCGTTGTTCACGATGGTCGGCGTGCTGGCGGTGGGTCTGGTGGCGAACCTGCTGGTGCGGCCGGTGCCGCAGCGCTACCACGAGCCCGCGTCGGGGCGGGACGAGACGGTGCAGGGGACCACGGAGAGGAGCGGATCGTGAACGAGCGCGGCGGAGGCGGGCAGCAGGTCCGCCTGGTGGTGTCGTGGCTGGTGGTGTCGGTGCTGCTGGGCTACGGCGTGGTGCAGACGCTGATCACGGCGGCGAAGCTGTTCACCCAGTAGGAGACGCGACGCGGCGGCCCGGGGGTGGGGATCCCCGGGCCGCCGCCGGGTCAGAGACCGCCGCCGACGCGCAGGACCGCGCCCGTGGTGTACGAGGCGTCCGGGCCGAGCAGGTACGCGATCGCGCCGGCGACCTCTTCGGGTTCGCCTGCGCGGCCCATCGGGATCCGGCTCGCGGCGGTGTCGGGGCGGTCTGGCGCGCCGGAGCGGGCGTGGATGGTGGTGCGGATGATGCCGGGGGCGACGGCGTTGACGCGGATGCCGTGCGGCGCGAGTTCCTTGGCGAGCCCGACGGTGAGGGTGTCGGTGGCGGCCTTGACGGCGGCGTAGTGGATGTACTCGCCGGGTGAGCCGAGCGTGGCGGCGACGGAGGAGACGTTGACGATGGCGCCGCCGCGGGTGAGCCGCCGGGCCGCCTGCTGGGCGCAGAGGACGTACCCGATGAGGTTGACGTCGACGACATCGCGCAGGTCCTCGACGCGCAGCTCGGTGAACGGGCCGATCGGGCTGGTGACGCCGGCGTTGTTGACCAGGCCGGTGAGCGGGCCGAGCCGGTCGGCGGCGTCGAAGATGCGGCGTACCTGGTCGGGGTCGCATGTGTCCGCGGCGACGGTGACCGCGCGGCGGCCGGTGGCGCGCACGTCGGCGGCCACGGATTCGGCGGCGGTGTGGTCGGTGCGGTAGCCGATGACCAGGTCGTGGCCGTCGGCGGCGAGCCGGCGGGCGGTGGCCGCGCCGATGCCGCGTCCTCCCCCGGTGACGATGGTGACGGAGGTCAATGCCTTTCTCCCCTGTCGTGCGGTGGGGGCGACGTTACCGTGGGCGGGACCATCCGGGGTGGAGAGGACTGTCACATGGGGGGCGCGTTGGTGCTGGGTGGCGGCGGGGTGACCGGCGTGGCCTGGGAGCTGGGTCTGCTGGCCGGGCTCGCCGGGCACGGCCTGCCGTTGGACGAGGCGGATCTGGTGGTGGGCACGTCGGCCGGGTCGGTGGTCGGGGCGCAGGTGCGTTCGGGTACGCCCCTGGCGGAGTTGTACGAGGCGCAGCTGCGGCCGCCCCGCGAGGAGGTGCCGGCGCGGCTCGGGACGGGCGTGCTGTTGCGCTGGGCGTGGGCCGGTGGGCGGGGCCGGGACGCGGCGCGGGCCCGCGC